>NZ_JBMDKO010000013.1:0-130514 GCF_057809755.1 Pseudomonas sp. FG13 | reverse complement strand
CGCGGAGCGTCCCTGGCGGCATTCCCACGCAGAGCGTGGGAACGATCAGCAGGAAGACCTGGATGTTCCGGATCAGAACTCGATCCGCACATCTCCCTTCGGCACGCTGCAGCACGACAGGATGTAGCCTTCGGCTTCGTCGTCCTCGGTGATCCCGCCGTTGTGGTCCATCTCCACTTCCCCACCCAGCTTCAACACCTTGCAGGTGCCGCAGATGCCCATGCCGCAGGCCTTGGGGATCATCATGCCGAGCTTGGCGGCGGCGGCGTGGACGGTTTCGCCCGGTGCCACGCGGATGCTCTTGCCGGAGGAGGTGAATTCCACCAGGTGCAGGTCCGCCGCATCGACCTCAGGGGCGTCGGCGGCTTGCTCAGCCTGTTCCACCGCGTCGGCACGGGCTTCCGGTGGCGTGGCGCCGAAGGACTCCTCGTGGTAACGCTTCATGTCGAAGCCGGCGGCTTCCAGCAGGCG
Source organism: Pseudomonas sp. FG13 (assembly GCF_057809755.1). Classification (NCBI taxonomy): domain Bacteria; kingdom Pseudomonadati; phylum Pseudomonadota; class Gammaproteobacteria; order Pseudomonadales; family Pseudomonadaceae; genus Pseudomonas; species Pseudomonas sp. FG13. The sequence goes on along the minus strand of NZ_JBMDKO010000013.1, from coordinate 130,043 downwards.
CTTGACCGCGTTCATGTACGGCGTCGGGCCGCAGCAGAACACTTCGCGCTCCATGAAGTCTGGCGCCATCAGCTCCAGCATCTTGTGGTTCAGGTAGCCGCGATAGCCGGCCCAGGGTTCGCCCAGGCCATGTTTTTCACAGATCAGGTGCAGGCTGAAGTTGTCGATCCGCGACGCCATGTGCTCCAGCTCGCGGTGATAGATGATGTCTTTGGGCGAACGGGCGCTATGGATGAACACCATGTCGACGTTGCCGTTGGTATCGTAGTACCAGCGCGCCATGGACATGACCGGGGTGATGCCGACGCCGCCGCTGAGGTAGAGCACCTTCGGGCTGGAGAAGTCGATGGCATTGAACAGCCCTACCGGCCCGTGCACCGCCAGTTCCTGACCTTCGTGCAGGGTGTCGTGCAGCCAATTGGAGACCTTGCCCCCTGGCACACGCTTGATGGTCACCGAAAAGCTGTAGGGCACCGACGGCGAGCTGGAAATGGTGTAGGAGCGCATGATCTGCTGGCCTTCGATTTCCAGCTCCAGGGTGACGAACTGCCCGGGCTTGAAAAAGAACATGATCGGCTGGTCAGCCATGAAGCAGAATGTGCGCACATCCCAGGTTTCCTGGATGACTTTGACGCAACGTACGATATGTCGGCCATTGGCCCAGGTCTGGGTGGTGACCGGGTTCAGGAAATTATTGGACATGTTGATCTCCACGGCCGACTGCCGGCCTTCATGGTGGCGATTGTGCGCAGGCGCCAGAACGGCCATTTACCTATCTGCGACATTCACATACTTATCGCGACCAGCCCCTAACTACCGGCTCTGGCGCGTCGGGAACAGATTGGGCCATGTCGCCCATGGATAAGGTTCCAGCCTGGCGCGGCCCCACACTCGCCCCAACAGACAAACAACGTTTTCTGCCTTGCGTAGCACAACCGATTAGCCATATTTCGCCGGCCACACAGATGGCCATGAGGATACAACGATGGACGTGACCACAACCCTGAGCCTGGGCGATCCACTGGAACCCGCACGCAAGGCCACCGTGCAGATGCTACAGGAACGCGAGCGTACCTATTCGCTGCCGCAGCCATTCTATAGCGACGAGCGCCTGTTCGACATCGACATGCAGGAGATCTTCCAGAAGGAATGGCTGATCGCCGGCATGACCTGCGAGATACCGACCAAGGGCAACTACCTGACCCTGCAAGTGGGCAAGAACCCGATCATCGTGATCCGCGGCGCCGACGGTGTGGTTCACGCTTTCCACAACGTCTGCCGCCACCGTGGTTCACGCCTGTGCACCAGCGACAAGGGCAAGGTTGCCAAGCTGGTCTGCCATTATCACCAGTGGACCTACGAGCTGGACGGTCGCCTGCTGTTCGCCGGCACCGAAATGGGCGCCGACTTCGACATGAAGGAATACGGCCTCAAGCCTGTGAACGTGAAGACCGCCGGTGGCTACATCTTCATCAGTCTGGCGGAGAACCCGCCGGCCATCGATGATTTCCTGTCGACCCTGAGCCATTACATGGAACCCTATGACATGGAAAACACCAAGGTGGCGGTGCAAACCACCTTGATGGAGAAGGCCAACTGGAAACTGGTGCTGGAAAACAACCGCGAGTGCTACCACTGTGGCGGTTCGCACCCGGAACTGCTCAAGACCCTGCTGGAATGGGACGACGTCACCGACCCGCGCGCCGACCAGGCGTTCAAGGACCACGTGGCCGCTTCCGCCGCCGCCTGGGAAGCCGAGAAGATCCCTTACGCCCACGCCAGCTTCGGCCTGCGTAACCGCATCGTGCGCATGCCGCTGCTCAAGGGCACCGTCTCGATGACCATGGACGGCAAGCAGGGCTGCGCCAAGCTGATGGGCCGCATCAAGAACCCGGACCTGGGCTCGATGCGTATCCTGCACCTGCCGCACTCGTGGAACCACTGCATGGGCGACCACATCATCGTGTTCACCGTGTGGCCGATCAGCGCCCAGGAAACCATGGTCACCACCAAGTGGATCGTGCACAAGGACGCGGTCGAAGGCGTGGACTACGACGTGGCGCGCATGCGCGAAGTCTGGGACGCCACCAACGACCAGGACCGTCGCCTGGCCGAAGAAAACCAGCGCGGCATCAACTCCACCGCCTACCAGCCGGGCCCATACTCCAAGACCTATGAGTTCGGTGTGGTTAACTTCGTGGACTGGTACAGCGGCCGCATGCTGAACAACCTGGGCGCCGAGCCTGCACCGTACCTCAAGGGCATCAAGGTCCAGGCCTAAGGCAAAAAGCATCGCGAGCAGGCTCGCTCCCACATTCGATCTTCGGTCCGCCAAAGATCCCCTGTGGGAGCGAGCCTGCTCGCGATAGCGGCCTGACTATCAACCTATTACTTCGAAGACCACCGCACCGAGCCATCCTCCCCGTAGAACGTCTCTTCGATGTTCTCGCCCACCAGCCGCACCTTCACATACCCGTTCAGCACCCGCTCCGGATACACCTCATCCCCGGCCAGTTCCGTCTCCGACCACAATATCCGCGCATGCCCATTCAGCTCGCTGGTGGTGCCATAGGGAATCGCCCCATGCCCGGCGCAACGCGCGTGCAACCCGCCTTGGGTGGCGTAGCAGATGCCGTTGTGCAGATGGCCCCAGTACCAATAGTCCGGCTCACGCCCCAGCGCATCGCACACCGGTTGGTATAGCGCGGTCTTGTTGTGCCCGGAAATGTCGAACCCCTGGTGATGACTGAGCACCATCAGCTTCTTGCGCTTGGGCAGGCTTTTCATCCAGTCGATCTGCTGGCTGTTGAGCGTGCCGTCCATGTACAGGTTCATGGCATCCGAGGCGTAGGCGCTGTCGAGGCCGACCACCAGCCAGTCGTCGTTGTACAAGGCGAAGTAGCTGGTGCCCTGCTGTCCCGGAAAACGCTTGGCCAGCTCCTTGAAATAACCATGGGCGCCGCTGTACATCTCGTGGTTGGAATTGAGAGTGAACGAGCCATGCTTGCCCTGGGGCCAGCCGACCATGTCGACGTCTTCCTGGGAATGTGAACCGGCGTAGTAGACATCCCCCAGGTGAATGGTGAAATCAGCCTGGGCCAGTTGCATCTGATTGGCCACCGCCACCGCCGGGGCGTGGCTGTCGAACGGTCCGGTACCCCAGTCGCCAGCGATGGCCAGCACCACGTCGCTGTCCATTTTCACCAGTGCCGGCGTGGTGCCGAACGTCGCGTGGTGGCGCAGATTCTCGATCCACTTGAGCAGCGCCTCGCTCCACAGCAAGTCCAGCAATTCCCATTTGCGGCAGCCCAGCAAGGTGCCGTCCTTGAGCACCCGGGTCGGCAATTCGTCCTCGCTTTGCGGCAAGGGCTTGGCGTTGCCGATCTTCAGGATCGACAGGCCGTGGGCCAACTCCCACGGCACCGCCGGTTCGTCGTCCGGCAGGTCGCCATGCTCGATCACGTGCCGGGCCTGGTCGTGGCCCCGTTGCAACAGCTTGACGATAGCCTCGAACTCCTCGGGCTCCAGGTCGTTGACGAGTTTTTTCCAGGACATCTCCAGCCGTGTGACCAACCCATGCAGGCGGACCTTGACCTTATCGATCTCATGTTCCCAATGGTGCAGTAATGACATGCGGACGCTCCTTCGCAGTGCCCTGGGCTACAGGGTCTTCATGAATTCGATCAGGGCCCGTTTGTCGGTGTCCGACAGCTGCGTGCCATACAGGTGACCGCCGTTGTGGTTGCCTTCCAGGCGGGTGTCGTATTTGAAATCCGCCGACGCCTTCATCTGCGCGCCGCTGGTGATAAAGCCGACCTTCTGCGGGTCGTAGATATCGGAGCCGGTGTAGAACACTTGCGGACGCTGCTCCGGCGGCAGCAACAGGTCCCACAAGGTCGGCACCGAGCCGTTGTGCAGGTACGGCGCCCGCAACCAGACGCCGTCGGTGGGGGTGTTGCTGTAGCTTTGGGTCTTGCGGTAAGCGTTGAAATCGAATGGCGGCTTCTTGAAGCCGTGGAACGCCGTCACCAACCCGGTGGTGAAGGAATTCAGGCGATGGGGATCGGTGCCCAACTGGTCGATGTTGGTGGTGACCTGGCCCGTGTCGGTACGACCGAAGTCGTGGCAACCGGCACAGTTCTTCTCCCAGATCGGTTTGCCCTGGGCCACCTTCGCCTGATCCAGGGCGAACGGCCAGGCCGGCGCCTTGTGCCCCAGCAACCAGTTGGTCACCCGGTTGAAGCTGGGCGGCAGCACCGACTCCGGCGTCGCGCCCACGGCCATGGCGGCGGCGTAGTTGCGCTCGTGAATGTTGTTGTTATTGCCGTCCCAGTGCAGGTACATCGACTCGCGAGGCTTCTGGTTCCAGACCTGCGGCAGATCCACAGTGCCGATGGTCGAGTCGTCCGGGAAGCCGAACACCACCATTTTGGTCGGGTTGAAGGTGTCGGTCCGCCCGGGGCCCTGGGCCGGGCGCAGTTTCTGCCAGGCGTAGGCCTGCTTCTGCTTGAGCAGCGCGCTCTTGGCCATCGGGATGATCAGGTAGCGGTTGTACAGCTTCTCGAAAAAGCCCAGTTGGAACTTGCCGTTGATCGCGGCCATGATCGCATCGGGGGTGAATTTCGGGTCGCTGGCACAATCGTAGGCAAACCACTGGAAGGCTTGCAGTTGCAAGGTATTGGCCGGCGCGGTGGCGACCGGAACCGCTACGTCGGTGGCGTTGGCCCGGTATGAGCCGGTATGGCACAGGGCGCAGTTCGGCTCCACGGTGGGGTAGCCCAGTTGTCGCTTGGCCATGCCGATGGGCAGGTCCTTACCGTTTTCATAGAGGAAACCGAATACTTCGTAGCCACCCGGCTTGGGCATCTTTTCCGGGCACATCTGCGGCAGCACGGCGAACAGGTAGTAGGGAATCCGCGCCTCGATACCGAGGCCGATGGCCGCGTACTTGTAGTGGTCTTCGTCGGAAGCGAAGTCCGGTTGCGGGACTTCGCGGATCATCTGGTACCAGGTCTGGTAACCGATGAAGCCCAGCACCAGTACCACGACCAGCACACCGGTCCTGAAGCGCGGACTGTGCCAGTGCCGCGTCCAGCCTTCACGCCACTCCCGGCACCCCGTACAGAGCAAGGCCAGCGGGCGATGGGCAACCGGGCTGCCCAGGTACAGCAGCACGCCCAGTATCAGGAACATGCTCAGGTCACCCACCAGCATTGGAACGAACAACGAGCCCTGGTTGTTGGTGTTGATCAGGTAGATCCAGAACACCACCGCCACCAGCCGCGAGAGCACGCACAACCACGAATTCACCACGAAACGCGGCGCATTGAACCCCGAGGGCATGTAGAACAGGCTGATCCCCACCAGCAACATGCCGGTGTTTTCCAGCCAGGGATCGGACAGCACAGGCGGCAGGCCAAGCATGGACGTCAACAATGCCGGCGCGAACAGCGCCGGAATCGCGAAGAACATGTTCATGACAATCCCGACCCAGATGATGCGTTGGTACCAGCGGATGTAAGTGTTCATAGCATTTCCCCAGATCGTGCCCACGCTCTGCGTGGGCATGCATCCCATGACGCTCTGCGTCATAAAAGCGGACGCGGAGCGTCCGTGGCGGCATTCCCACGCAGAGCGTGGGAACGATCCCGGCTAGCCGAGCGCGGTCTTCTCCAAGTGCTGGAGGATGATTGGATACACGTCCATCACCGCATCCTTGCCGAAGATGCAGTCGATATGACCGTAGCCCGGTACCTCGTGGCGGCTGAACAGTTGCGGACCATGCATGTCGCACAGCCGCTCATAGGTCTTGAGGGTGCTTTGCGGCAAGTAGCACTGGTTGTCGGCGCCGCTGATGAAGCAGATCGGCAATTTCAACCGATCGAAATGCGGCATGTAGACATCATTGCCCTTGAAGTCCACCAGATGCCCCTTGCGCACGATCAGCGCCAGGTGCTCGAAGGTGTGCATGTTCGATTCGCCGAACAGTTCATGCAGGTTGTCGTGCAGGGTTTCGTTGAGAGTGTCGTGGCGGTACAGCGACGCATACATGAAAGTGATGCGATGGCAGACCGGGTTGGTGCAGTAGCCCTGGGCTTCGATCCGGGCATAGCCGTTCAGCGCTTTGTCATAGAGTTTGTTGAACCAGTTCTCCTTGGTGTCGGCGTAGGCGGTAAGGGACTTGATGCCAATGGCGTCGAGCATGCCCGGCAGGTGCAGGCCAGCCTTCAGGCCGGTGGCAGTGGCGACCACCGTATCGGCGGCAATCTGCGAGCAGACCACCGAGCGCACGCCTTGCAACCCTGCCAGCATCGACATGAAGAAGGTCGTCGCACCGTAGCAATGCACCACGCATTGCACGTCGCGGGCGAGGGTCGCCTGCTGGATCTGTTCGATGGCCGCCTTGAAGTCGTACTGGGCCACCTGGTCGCCGTTCCACTCATGCTTGCTGGCGGGCAGCAGGATGCTCACCCGCAGGTCCAGTAACCAGACGTCGTACTCGTGCTTGCACAGGTACTCCAGCAAGTTGGTGTGAATGGTATCGGTGGAGAAGATGTTCGAGCCCACGCCCAGGCCGTGAACCAGCATTACCGGGCCCTTGCTGCCCGCCTGATAGCGGGTCAAACGCAGTTGGACGTTGTCTTCGGTTTCGAAGAAATGCACGGTCGGTGCCGGTGCGTCCAGCGGCCGCTTGATCCGCGGTGGCGCATCCGGGTTGAAGTAGATATCGCCGGCGAACACCCCACCGTAGCTCTCCCACAGGATGCCGGCAAAGAACTTGCCGAACCGCGCCAGGGCCTCGACCCGCTCGCGTTCATTGCGGGCGTTGAGCACCTTCATGGTGGTCATCTGCTTGGCGAAGTCCGCCGGCAGGATGTGCATCACCCCCGAGCCGAGTACCGCGCCGGTCTTGTCCGGCCCGCGATAGAGGGTGACATAGAGGGTGCTGGTGTCATGCCAGATGTTCAGCACGCCATTGTCCTCGGGCACGGTCTTGAAGGCACTGAAGTAATAATCGCTGCCGTCCTCGGCGGTCAGCTTCATGTCGTAGTTCATGTGCCGCACGCCCACCTGCTCCTGGTATTGCTCGAACAGGTTGAATACGCCGTTACTGGCGACCAGCGGCTGTGGCGAAAGCATGGGAGCATCCAGAGTCCCCACCAGCGTGGCGGCGTGTTCCGGCTCCTTGATCATCCGATTGAGGTCATCGGCGGTGATGGTCAGAGTGAACTCGATGGTCGAGTTGTCGGTTTTTCCGCGTTTGGCTGCCGCTTCGTAAAGCGTGAGATCGGTGCCTTGGGCCTGGGTGAAGGCCGTGGAGAAATAGCCCGTCATGGTTTCGGTGAACTGCACGCCGAGGGTGGGCGCTGCCACCGACTTGCGCGGGGCCGAAGGCAATGTGTAATCGATCAACCAGCCGCGATCCGCCGCCAGCAGCCCCATGTTGCGCTCGCTCACAGCCGAAATGGTCAGCAGTGGGTTTACCGCCAGGGAAGTCGGAATCACCGCACCGTCGGCCACGTACAGGCCGGGATAGACATCCGTGCCGCTGGCGCCACTGAACACCTGGCCCTTGTGGTTGACCACGCCTTGCGTCGCGTCTTCGCCCATCACGCAACCACCCAGAGGGTGGACCGAGACAATGCTGTGCTTGAGCAACTTGGTCCAGATCGGGTTTTCGACCCAGATCCCTCCCAGCGCCTTGGTACTCTGGTGCAGACGCTCATTGCCGAGGGTGACGTTCTCCTGTTCGCCGACACCGGGCCAGTCGATGCGCAACTGGTCCTTGCTGTCGAGCACCATGCGGCCCTTGCCGTTGTCGTGGCTCATGATCAGGTAGGTTTGCATGTTATGCAGCGCGCCGTGATACGGGCCGCGCAAGAAGCTTTCGGCTTCCCGCCCCTTGTATTTGAGGCTGGCGCCGAAGCCGGTGTCGGTGGGCACGCCGATCATTTCGGCGAACGCCGCCATGCTCGGCACCATCGGCCGGCCGAGCGCGCCGGGAATCGAGCCTTCCTCGATGACCATGCGGCTGCGCCAGTCGCCCTCGGTGCGCATGTCGATGACCGAGGTGATGCACGGCCCCACCGGCTCCAGTTCCTTGGCCGAATGGGCACCGAAACCGATGCCGTTGATAGTCTGATCGCAGTTGTGGCCGAACCCGAGGATGTCGCCATTACCGCTCATGTTCTCACCCAGCTGACTGGACATCGACAAGCCCTTGTCCCGGGAGCGCAGCATGATCTCGGTGGAACCCAGGGTGCCGGCGGACACCACCACGATGTCGGCCCGCACGAACAGTGTCGGCGCCGAGAACAGTTCGCGGCCGCTGTCCAGGTACTGGAAGTGCACGATCCAACCGTTGCCGTCGCGCTCCAGGTGCCGCACCTCGGCCTGGCAGAAAATTTCCGCGCCGTGGTTCCAGGCATCCGGCAGGTAATTCATCAGCGTGGTGTTCTTGGCCTTGTTGTTACACCCGGAGACGCAGTCGCCACAGCCGTTGCACGGTAATTGTTCGACGCCGACGTGGTTGAGGTTGTTAGGCAGCCTGTCGAACGTGACGTTGATGGGAGGTTTGTAGAAATGCGCGCCTTGCTTGAGGTAATCAGCCGACTTCTTGTGGGCGTCGAGCTTGGGCAGATTCGGCTCCGAGGCCGGGTAAGGGTTGGGCTTGAGCATTTCGCGAGCGCGCTCGTAACCCTCCTTGAGCAGCGTGTCACGGTGTTCACGCACCGCCAACGGCCAGCGTGGATCCTCGAACACGCCGGGCTCCGGCTCCAGCGCGACGTTGGCGTTGATCAGCGAAGTACCGCCCAGACCACAGCCCACCACCACGTTCTGTTGAGCATTGACGTGCAGGTCGAACATCCCGGTGCGCGAGCCGATGTGCCCGTCCGGGTCATGCACCTGCAACTCTTCCGTGGCCGCCAGCATGGTGTTGGGGTATTCGCCGGGTTGCATCTCCCGGCCCCGCTCCAGCAGACACACCTTGCGCCCGGCCCGGGACAGCCGTGAAGCGGCAATACCGCCGCCATAACCGGAGCCGATGACGATAACGTCGTAATGCTCCTTGATATCACTGATGGGGGTCGAGATCCGTGTCATGTCCAAGTCCTCTCAGGCAGAAGGGGCAACTCTGCGGTTGCCTGTAAATCCAAGGCGTACAGACGCCTGGCCGCTGTCCCCTGGAGGTACGCGCGGCAGTCAACGGTGTTACGGAGGAAACGAGGTGCGGGGGAACGCTATTGACGCGCACGCTGGTTAGCGGCGCGACGACGAATGCGTCGGGGCAACAACATGGGCGGCGTCGGGGTGCAATTCACCGATGAGGGGAGGTACGCGTGAGGGTGTCGGCTATCCATCCTGTGCTCTCCCTGAACCGGATGTGGATAAAAACGCTGAGTCCTTGTGGTTTGGAGTGAAGACACACGACCGCCACGCGTCAAGGCAGTTCCTTAGAACTGTATGAAATTTGATCTATCGCGTTTCGGACTATGCCCGCCGGGGTCTGGAGCCTTTCGCAAACAAGTTATCCACATGACCACCCACAGTTAATGGGGACAAGTACACCTTGGCAAGACAGTTCTTGGGGATAAAGCCATGAAAAACCGTGGCTTATGCATAAAGAAGGTTTTTCTGTCATATCGGTTATTTTTTGAACAAATGCCTGTAGGCCCTTATCCATAAGGCCTACAGCTGGAAGCGAACACCTTATCCACAGAAGCGCCAACAGTGTTTGGGGGTAATTTTGACGTCTTGTGGAAAAGCGTTGCCAGGCCCTGTAAATAAAGGTTTTTCGAGCAATTTTCCAATCCAGAAGACAAATTGATCATTTAATGATCAACCGAGCGAAAAGCCCGTCTCGCGTGGCTTGCAGAGGATAGCGAACATCTTATCCACAGAGGCACCAACAAGTATTGGGGGCAAAAATGTGGATCAGTCTTTCCTCATTGGTCAAAAAAACCAATAAAAACCGTGGGTTGGACTGATCACTTTTTGAGCGAAGCCTTGGAGGGCTTGATTGGCAAGGGGTATGGCAAGGGACGAACAGGTTATCCACAAGACGGTGTACAGCAATTGTGAGTAACCACCAAACTCCTGTGAAGAAGCCGCTCGTTTCCCACGAGTTCCATCCTGCAGCGGTCAGGGCCGATACATCAGATACGCTTCTCCCGTTACCCGAATCATCGGGTGCGGGACAATCCGACAGGTTTTAACAATACCAAAGCCATGGCGCTCATAGAAACGCCGGGCGCCGGTGTTCGCAGCGTAGTCGATCAGGCTCAACCCCTTGAGCTTCAATTCAACGGCCCGCTGCTGCGCCAGCTCGAGGAAGCGCACGCCCAACCCCTTGTTACGCCAACCTTCATGCAGCGCCAGGCTCGATATATAGAGCGTATCGGGAATTTCCATATCAGCGTAGGGCGCCAGGACCGGATCCGTAACCGGAGTCGCCAGCGGATCATGACGCATCACATAGCAGTGCATCATCCCGATGACCCGCCCCTCAGCCTCCGCAATGACGCAGTTCTGGTAGGAGAAATCAACATCCTCACGTGCGTAGCGAGTTGCGCCCACCTCCACGAGATCCTGTCCAGGCTCCGCCAGCTGGCTCCAGATGTAATCGGAAGCACCTTCGGAGGAAATCTGGAACAAGCGAGCAATCTCGGGCGTATCCGCGGGTAAAGCCGGACGAAATACAATGTCCATGAAAGGGGATTCCAATAGCTATCAGACGCCTTTTTTGGCTTATCCACAGAGGCGCACACGTGAGTTGTGGGTAAACCCGAATCCCTTGTGGGAGCGAGCCTGCTCGCGATAGCGGCGTATCCGCGACAACAGTGTCACCTAATACCCAGCCATCGCGAGCAGGCTCGCTCCCACATGGGGTTTTGCGGGGATGTGGGGTTAGCGAACCACCCCTTCCTCCACCAACAGCTTGAGAATCGCCTCGGCACCGGCCTCCGGGCTCAGGCCCTTGAGCACTTGCCCGCCTCCGCCGCTGGCCTTGGCCGTGGCGGCTTTCATGCGGTCGGCGCCGCTCTTGGCCTTGATGACTTTCAAGCGCTTGGGGCGTGGTTTGGCCGGCTGCAGGGTCGCCACCGCCAGCAGAGCGTCGTCGATCACTTCCACTTCTTCAGCGTGCAACGCGCCGCGCCGCGCCGGGCCGTAGGCGCTTTGCCGTGGTTTCGGCGCAGCGTTATCCACAGTGGCCAGGAATGGCAGGCGCACTTTCAGGCGCCGACGCTGCCCGCGAGGCAGGGCTTGCAGCACCAGGGCCACGCCATTGTCGAGAGACTCGACCTGGGCCAGGCCCACCACCAGCGGCCAACCGAGGTTTTCCGCCAGCAGGAACGGCAGCATGCCTGAGCCTTCGCCGGTTTCCGCCTGGCTACCGGTCAGCACCACCTGAGCACCGGCGTCGCGCAGATAGTCGGTCAGTGCTGGCAGCGCATCGGCACCCACAGGGTTTTCCAGCACATGCAATTCGTCCAGCCCCATGCCCAGGTAGGCACGCAGGGCCGGCTCGGCCACGTCGCCCGCGTGCAGCACTTGCAGGTCGTTACCGGCCAGTTGCAGGCCCAGCTCCACGGCGCGGGCGTCCTGCTCGGCGCGCCGGGGCCGACCGGAGGTGGGGTGCGCGCCGATGGACACCAGGCTGATCACTTGAGTACTCATGGTTGAATCCTTAGCTTAAGCCGCATCACGCTTGGCCTCGTTGCGGTAAGCCTCTACCGCCGCGATCAAGGCTTGAAGAATCGCCGCGCTGTCGCCGATCACCGACAGGTCTGCCCGTTTGATCATGTCGCAACCCGGGTCGAGGTTGATCGCCACCACCTTGTCGCAGGCACCGATGCCTTGCAGGTGCTGGATCGCCCCGGAAATCCCCACGGCCACATAAACCCGTGCGGTGACCCAGGTACCACTGGCGCCGACCTGACGGTCCCGGGCCATGAAACCATCGTCCACCGCCACCCGCGAAGCACCTTCGGTGGCGCCCAGGGCCGCAGCGGTCTGATGGAACAGCGCCCAGTCCTTGACCCCGTTGCCCCCCGAGAAGATGAACTCGGCTTCGGCCATCGGGATCGCGCCCGGATCCACCGCCACCGCGCCCAGGTCCTCGATGCGCGTCAGGCTACGGGCCACGCTTGTGGATAACTCAACCGGCAACGCTTCGTGTCGGGTTTCGCTGACCGGCTCGGCACATTCGGCCGCCGCCAGGATCAACCGGGCCAAAGGCCGGGCCAAGTCCTGCAGGCCCGCGCCGGCACGACCGATGCACTCCTCGCCCTTGACCTGCCAGACACGGGTAGCCGGGCGTTCGCCCAGAGCCGCGGCGAAGCGCCGGCCCAGTTCAGCGCCACCGCTGCGGCTGTCGGGCAGCAACCAGTGCCGCGGATTGAACTGGTTATCCACAGCGCGCAGACCTTGCACACGTTGCTCCGGGGCATAACCGCTGAATTCTTCGCCATCCAGCACCAACAGCCGATCGACGCCGGCCGTGGCGAACGCGCTTTCCTTATGCTCGCCGAAGACCACTGCCAGCACGGCACCGTCCGTACCGGCCAGCTGATGAGCCAGGCCCAGCAGATCGCGGTCGTGACTGCTGAGGCGTCCGCCCACCATGTCCGGCACCACACAGATGTGGAACGCCGGTTGTGGCACTTGATGCAACGGCAGTTGCACCTCAGTCGCGGCGCTGCGCTTGGCCGTGCCGCCCTGCTGGGCGCCGCTGCGGTCGATACGCTTGATACCGTTGGGGCCGATGAAGCCGACGCCATGGACATTCTTGCGAACGATGCCGTTGGGCCCCATCCAGCTGTGCTGTACCGGTTGCATGGCCGCGTGCAACGGGTGCAGGCGGTTGCGGGCGATCCACTCGGCGCGAGGGTCGCGGCGGATGATGTCGCTCATTAATGCACCTCCGCAGGTTCACGTTTGGCCGGGGCCGCAGACTTGCTCGGCACCGCCTCTTCGAGCAGGGCATCGGCCACCAGCTCGGCGATGTCCTTGATCATCGGCCGGGGCTCGACCACACCCTCGAGCATCGCGGTGCACTGTGGGCAACCTACCGCCACCAGCTCGGCGCCGGTTTCGCGGATATCTTCCATGCGCATGTCAGGGATCCGCTGTTTGCCCGGGATGTCGGTGATCGGCGCACCGCCGCCGCCGCCGCAGCAACGCGAACGGAAACCGGAACGCTGCATTTCCTTGACCTCGATGCCCAGGGCACGCAGCACCTGGCGTGGCGCCTCGTATTCGCCGTTGTAGCGACCCAGGTAGCACGGGTCGTGATACGTCACGCTGTCACCCTTGTGCTGACCGAGGTTGAGGGCGCCGGCGTCGATGATTTCCGCCAGGTAGGTGCTGTGGTGCTGCACCAGGTAGTTGCCATCGAAGGCGCCGTATTCGTTTTTCAGCACGTGGAAACTGTGAGGGTCGCAGGTCACGATGCGGTTGAACTTGTATTTGGCCAGGGTCTGGATATTGCGCTTGGCCAACAGTTGGAACGTCGCTTCGTCACCGAGGCGGCGGGCCACGTCGCCACTGTCGCGTTCCTCGAGACCGAGCACGGCGAAGTCGATATTCGCGGCTTTCATTACTTTGACGAAGGCACGCAAGGTGCGCTGGTTGCGCATGTCGAAGGCGCCGTCACCGACCCAGAACAGTACGTCGGTGGATTTCTTCTCGCTGAGCAGGTTCAGGTTCAGATCCGCCGCCCAGTTCATCCGTCCGCCGGGGGCGAAGCCGCCCGGGTTATCGGTGGCGATGAGATTTTCCAGTACCTCGGCGCCCTTGTTTGGCGTAGCGCCTTTTTCCAGGGTCAGGTGCCGACGCATGTCGACGATGGCGTCGACATGCTCGATCATCATCGGGCATTCCTCGACGCAGGCACGGCAAGTGGTGCAAGACCACAGCGTCTCGGCGTCCACCAGGCCGTTGACGATCGGCTGGTGAGGATTGCCGCCGTGCTCGCCCACCGGCTTGCCCGGATACGGGCTGCCGGCGAACTTCGCATCGGTGCCGCCGGCCAGGCCGACGACCATGTCCTGGATGAGCTTCTTCGGGTTCAGCGGCTGACCGGCGGCGAACGCCGGGCAGGCTGCTTCACACTTGCCGCACTGCACGCAGGCGTCGAAACCGAGCAACTGGTTCCAGGTGAAATCCTTGGGTTTCTCCACGCCCAACGGCGCAGTGGGATCGTTCAGGTCCAACGGCTTCAGGCCGGTGGAGCGACCACCGCCAAAGCGCTCGGCACGACGGTGCCAGGCCAGGTGCAAGGCACCGGCGAAGGCATGCTTCATCGGCCCGCCCCAGGTCATGCCGAACAACAGTTCCGACACACCCCACAGCACGCCGACGCCCAGGATCGCTGCCAACAGCCAGCCACCGAAGTTTTCCGGGAGAATACCGGCCACCGGCAGGGTCACCAGGAAGAACGATGCCGAGAACGCCAACAGGCTTTTCGGCAGGCGCATCCACGGGCCTTTGGACAGGCGCGCCGGCGGATTGCGCCGACGCAGGTAGACAAAGATCGCACCGACGAACATCACCGCCGACATCAACAGCAGTGCATAGCCAAGGATACGGTTATGCAGGCCGAAACCGTGCACCAGGATCGCCAGCACGAGCGATGCCACCGCACCACCGGCCGTGGCAACGTGGGTGTTGGCAATGTATTTGTCCCGCGCCACCACGTGGTGCAAATCCACCATGTAGCGCTTGGGCATGGCAAAGAGGCCGCCGATCAGGTTGACCTTGGACGGTCGCCCCCGGCGCCACATGTTCACCCGCCGCAAGGCGCCAAGGACCGCGAGGCCCAAAGCGGCGAACAGCAGGATGGGAAGAAGGGTGTTCAGCATGGTGAAGCTCCCAAAGACCTCAGGTCTTGCAGGCACAGAAACCTGGATGTCTTGCTCGATTCCTGTGGGAGCAAGGCTTGCCCGCGATGGGATTGACTCGGTCAGTCAGATGCTCCGTATCGCTGCTATCGCGGGCAAGCCTTGCTCCCACTGGGTTATCCACAAGCCGTTAGAAATCCTTGCACAGCCGCAGGGCGTCATAGATGGCGGCGTGAGTATTACGCTGCGCCACACAGTCACCGATGCGGAACAGCAGGTAGCCATCGCCGCTCTGCTCCAGGCACGGTTGAGGCTTGATCGCGAACAGAGCTTCGACGTCGATCTGGCCCTTGTTGCGCGAACCTTCCTTGAGGGCGTAGTAGATTTCCTCGTCCGGCCGCACGCCGTTCTCCACCACCACCTGGTCAACCACGCGTTCTTCCTTGGCCCCGGTGTATTCGTTCTCCAGCACCGCCACCAGCTTGTCGCCTTCGCGGTAGACCTTCTCCAGCATCATGTCCCCGGTCATGATCACTTCTTTCGGGTACATGCTGCGGTAGTAGGTGGGGAACGACGTCCCGCCAATGGCCACTCCCGGCTTGATATCGTCGGTGACGATCTCGACCTGGCTGCCCTTGTCGGCGAGGAAGTCGGCCACCGACATGCCGGTGAACTCACAGATGGTGTCGTAGACCAGCACGTTCTTGCCCGGTGCGACCTTGCCGTCGAGCACGTCCCAGCTGCTGACCACCAGCCCTTCGGCGGCGCCCCAGTGCTCGTTCTGCTCCAGGTTCGGATGACCACCCACCGCCAGCACCACCACATCCGGACGCAAGTCCATGATGGTCGCCGCGTCGGCCGCCACGCCCAGGCGCAGGTCGACTTTCAGCCGCGCCAGTTCCAGTTGGAACCAACGGGTGATACCGGCGATCTGGTCCCGTTGCGGGGCTTTCGAAGCGGTGGTGATCTGCCCACCGATGAATTCTTTCTTCTCGAACAGGGTCACGTCGTGCCCACGTTCAGCCGCCACGCGAGCGGCTTCCATCCCGGCCGGGCCGGCACCGACCACCACCACCTTGCGTTTCGGCCCGGTGGATTTCTCGATGATGTGCGGCACGCCCATGTATTCACGGGAGGTCGCGGCGTTCTGGATGCACAGGACGTCCAGGCCTTGGTACTGACGGTCGATGCAGTAGTTGGCGCCGACGCACTGTTTGATCTGGTCGACCTGGCCCATCTTGATCTTGGCGATCAGGTGCGGGTCGGCGATGTGGGCACGGGTCATGCCGACCATGTCGACATAACCGCCCTCCAGAATCCGCGTGGCCTGGTTCGGGTCCTTGATGTTCTGCGCGTGCAGCACCGGAACCTTGACCACTTCCTTGATACCGGCGGCCAGGTGCAGGAACGGCTCCGGTGGATAACTCATGTTCGGGATGACGTTGGCCAGGGTGTTGTGGGTGTCGCAACCCGAACCCACGACGCCGATGAAGTCCAGCATGCCAGTGTCGTCGTAGTACTTGGCGATCTGCTTCATGTCTTCATGGGACAGGCCGTCCGGGTGGAACTCGTCACCGCAGATGCGCATGCCCACGCAGAAGTCGTCGCCCACTTCGGCGCGCACGGCCTTGAGCACTTCCAGGCCGAACTTCATCCGGCCTTCGAAGCTGCCACCCCATTCGTCGGTACGCTTGTTGACCCGCGGGCTCCAGAACTGGTCGATCATGTGCTGGTGCACGGCGGACAGCTCGACGCCGTCCAGGCCACCGGCCTTGGCCCGGCGTGCGGCCTGGGCGTAGTTGCCGATCACCCGCCAGATTTCTTCCGGCTCGATGGTCTTGCACGTAGCGCGGTGCACCGGCTCACGGACACCGGACGGCGACATCAGGGTCGGCCAGTTGAAGCCGTCCCAACGCGAGCGACGGCCCATGTGGGTAATCTGGATCATGATCTTGGCGCCATGCTTGTGCATGGCGTCGGCCAGGTTCTGGAAGTGCGGAATGATGCGGTCGGTGGACAGGTTCACCGAGCTCCACCACTCCTGCGGGCTGTCGATGGCAACCACCGACGAGCCACCACAAATCGCCAGGCCGATGCCGCCCTTGGCCTTCTCTTCGTAATACTTCACGTACCGGTCGGTGGTCATCCCGCCGTCAGTGGCATAGACCTCGGCGTGAGCGGTGCTGAGCACGCGGTTGCGGATGGTCAGTTTGCCGATCTGGATCGGCTGGAACATTGCTTCAAAAGCCATGGCGCAATCCTCGACTTACAACGGCTTGACGATGAACAGGCCGTCGTCGTGGCCTTCTTCGGAACCACCGTAGACCTGCTCGGCCACGGTACGGATCGAACTGCCGCGAGCAGCGAGAATCTGGTCCATGGCACCGGCGAACCAGCCGGTGAACATGTAGTCGACCTTGCGTCCGACCTTGCCGTACACGTACACGAATGCCGAGTGTTCGAGCTTGACGCTGCAGGTGCCTTTGTCGAGGTCGATGTCCTGGATCTTGAACAGGCCCCAACCACGTTGCGACAGGCGCTTCATGTAGTGTTCGAACACCGCGACGCCTTCCAGGCCGTGGCATTCGGCTTCTTTTTCACACCAGTGCCAGGCGGATTTGTAGCCGGCCTTGTAGAGGATCTCGGCGTAGGCGTCGGCGCCCAGCACTTCCTCGATGCCCATGTGGTTGTTGACGAAGAAGTGACGCGGTACATAGAGCATCGGCAGGGCGTCGGAGGTCCAGACACCGGTTTCGCTGTCGACTTCGATAGGCAGTTGAGGGGCGATTTTGGCCATTGAAACTTGACTCCGGAAATTCGTGATGTTGCCTGCGGCGCGGATGGCCGCAGGTAAAGGATTCAGTGCAACAGCGGCGTTTATTCGCCCCAGACGTCTTTCAAAACGTTCACCCAGTTCTCACCCATGATCTTGCGCACCACTCGCTCGGAATGACCGCGCTTGAGCAGCGTTTCGGTGAGGTTCGGGAACTCGCCCACGGTGCGGATGCCCAGGGGGTTGATGATCTTGCCGAAGCTGGTCAGACGACGGGCGTAGCCCTTGTCGTGGGTCAGCATTTCGAAGAACGCCTGATCGTGGCCCTGGGTGAAGTCGGTACCGATGCCAATGGCGTCCTCACCGACGATGTTCATGGTGTATTCGATGGCTTCGGCGTAGTCGTCGATGGTCGAATCGATGCCCTTGGCCAGGAACGGCGCGAACATGGTCACGCCGACGAAACCGCCATGATCGGCAATGAATTTCAGTTCTTCATCGGACTTGTTGCGTGGGTGCTCTTTCAGGCCGGACGGCAGGCAGTGGGAGTAGCAGACGGGCTTCTTCGACTCGAGGATGACCTCTTCGGAAGTCTTGGAACCGACGTGGGACAGGTCGCACATGATGCCGACACGGTTCATCTCGGCAACGATTTCACGACCGAAACCCGACAGGCCACCGTCGCGCTCGTAGCAGCCGGTGCCGACCAGGTTCTGGGTGTTGTAGCACATCTGCACCACACCGACGCCGAGCTGCTTGAAGATCTCGACGTAACCGAGCTGGTCTTCGAAGGCGTGGGCGTTCTGGAAGCCGAAGATGATGCCGGTCTTGCCCTGTTCCTTGGCGAGGCGGATGTCCGCAGTGGTTTTCACCGGGATCACCAGGTCGCTATTCTCGCGGATCAGTTTCTGGCTGGCTGCGATGTTGTTGATGGTGGCCTGGAAGCCTTCCCATACCGACACGGTGCAGTTGGCAGCGGTCAGGCCGCCCTTGCGCATGTCTTCGAACAGGTCGCGGTTCCATTTGGCAATGATCAGCCCGTCGATAACGATGCTGTCGGCGTGCAATTCGGCTGGGCTCATCAGGCAGTCCCCTTTTATCGGATTTCATGCGCCGAATCGTCTGCCGGCGCTTTGGGGCCAGCATATGCCTGAGGGCCGTGGCGACCCGGTGCAAAAACGACAGGGGAATTGCCGAAAGCGTCAATCCGCGACAAAGGGCTGCGACAGGCCCACCCTCCCCGTCTGTTCTTTGCCCGGCGCTTGCGCCAGAATCCGCTGCATCACTGGTTTTCACTGGACTCGAGCGGCACCGCAATGAAATCAATCCTCCTGGCTTTGGCACTGATCAGCACCGTCGCCCATGCGACCGAAGACACCGAACAGAACCCCTGCGACGCCGTCGAAAACGACGTCCAGACCCTGGCCTGCTCGGCCTATGGCAAGACGGCCGCCGAACAGCTGTTGAGCGAAAACCTGCAAAGCCTCAACGAACGCCTGCAGACCCGCTACGGCAGCGACAAGGCCCAGCTCAACGACATCACCGGCAAGATCAAGGCCGCCCAGCAACTGTGGCAAAAACAGCGCGACGCCGACTGCGCCATCGCCGCCTTCCCGGCCAAACCGGGCAGCGAAGCGTACAAAATCGCCGAAAACGACTGCATGGCCCAGGTGAGCGATGATCGGTCGGAGTTTTTGGAGTCGATTGGGCAGGAGTGATGACGGGGCAATATCCAGACACCGTTCATGCATTGGCGTCTGAAAAAATATAAGTCAGAATTCGAAAATCTTATAAAAGACTTATATTCCTTCATAAACACCATCTCTACTGGACCCGAAAAGCCGTTAAGCAGCTTCTGAAATTGCATTCTCTCCATCAGGTTCAGGTCCGGGACGCCATCTCGGCTCTCGCTGAAATGCCTGATGTGGTGAACGTCAAAGCGCTTGTCGGCCATGGCTACGCTTACCGCCTTCGAGTTGGGAGCTATCGAGCCATGTTCGATTGGGACGGGGCGATCAAGGTCGTCAGCATTCAAGAGGTCAAGAAACGCGATGAACGTACCTACTGATATTCAGATCATCAACGATGCCGAGGGAAATCCGGCATTTGTGGTGATTCCGTACTCACAATACGTTGCACAAAAACTGGAGCCAGAGCTAATCCCCCATGAGGTGGTCAGCCGCATCGTCGACGGCGCAACCCCCATCCGTGCCTGGCGCGAACATCTGAACCTGACCCAGGACGACGTCGCCAAGCGCCTGGGCATTTCGCAACCGGCCTTTGCCCAGCAGGAGTCCGTTGCAAAACCCCGCCGGGCCACTCGCGAGAAGATTGCCGCGGCCTTTGGTATCCATGCCGATCAACTGGAGCTCTAGTGCTCTAGTGCTCGAATCCCCGAATCGGCCTCACAGTCCACTAGCCGCCTACTGTCAACTCTGACAGTAGGCGGGCCAAACAGAGAAGCCTAGGATCAGCACGTGACAGGAATTCACGTGACTCCGGCCTAATCGCCAGGGAGCTGATCATGCTGACTCAACATATCTTGCCTCAGACCCGGCAAACCCCATCATCCGGCAATGTTGTCGCCCAGCTGGAGGACGGCGCGCCCTTCCAGTCCAACATGATCAATTTTGCCTACGACTATTACACGACGGACCGACAGCTACGCCTGACGCTTTCCGCCGTCCAGGTGCCGGACACGGCCGCCGAACGGGTCATTCGCGGAATCGAAATGGTGTTCAGCCCAGAAGTGACCAACGAGACCCTGGTGATCGGGGAGCGGAAGGTGCACGTCACTTACTGGACAATGTGGGCGGAGAATGGCCAGACACGCTTCCTGACCAACGACGCCGACAACGGCTCGGTCTCGGTGATTTTCAATCACGAGGAAGAAACCTACCTCGGTAGTTTCACTTTCGGACCCGCCGGAAGCGTTATCCAGGGCAGTTTCTCCATCCAGGGACGGGATAACTTCACCCTTTGAGGGACTCACCGGTCATCGTCAGGTCTAGCCGTACAGACGAGTCGAGCACGACATTCAAGGGATTTTCGTATGCACGCGCTTACCGTCCTGCCCTTCTACGGCGTGGCCATTTTCATCGCCATCGTGCTGGGCATCGAGGCCGGTCGCCGGATCGGCAACCGCCATCTTGCCCTGGACCCGGAGGGTGCCCGCCAGGGCGTTGGAGCGATTGAAGGCGCAGTGTTCGGCCTGCTGGCGCTGCTGATTGCCTTTACCTTCTCCGGTGCCGCCTCGCGCCTGGATCAGCAGCGAACGCTGATCGTCGCCGAAACCAACGCGATGGGCACCGCCTGGTTGCGCCTGGACCTGCTGCCGGCCGCCGAGCAACCGGCGGTGCGCCAGGCATTCAGGGATTATGTCGACGCCCGAATCGACTACTACCGCGACTTGCGCGAGGATGAGATCGACGAAGCCGCCCATGACCGGGCCAACGAGTTGCAGCAAACCATCTGGAAACGCACCGTCGCCGCCCTGCAGCAGATGCCCACGCCGACCCTGGGCGTCAGCGTGCTGCAGGCGCAGAACGAAATGATCGACATCACCACCACCCGCGCCGTGGCCCACGAAACCCACCCACCACTGATCATTTACCTGATGCTGGTGACCATGACCCTGGTCAGTGCCGTACTGATCGGCTACGGCATGGCCGGCACGGCGCAGCGTCACTGGCTGCACAGCCTGGGCTACGCGGTGGTCATGGTCTGCGTGTTGTATGTGATCCTGGACTTCGAGTACCCCCGCTTCGGCGTTATCCGAGTCGACTACTTCGACAAAATCATGCTGGATCTGCGCAAGTCCCTGGACTGAGGCGATAAAAATCACCACGTCCCCCGGCTCCGATATGGATAGACTTGGACCTCATACCTCCCCACTCCGAAGGCTCGAATGATTATCTGCGGCATCGAAATCAAAGGCAGCGAAGCGATCATCGCCGTCGCTTCGCTGGATCAACAGGCATTGAGCCACGTCGCGCTGAACACCCGGAAAATCGCCCTGGACGATGATGACGAAGCCGCCAACGTCAAGGCTTTCGCGGCCCGGGTACGGGCGTTCGTCGCCGAGAACGCGATCGAGCGCATCGCGATCAAGAAACGCAGCAAGAAAGGCGAGTTCGCCGGCGGCCCGACAACCTTCAAGATTGAAGGGGTCTTGCAGTTGCTGGAAGGTTGCGACGTGACGCTGCTCTCACCGCAGACGATCAACGCGCAACACAAAAAACACGACTTCGCCCTGCCAGCGACGCTGAACAAATATCAGCATGAGGCTTACAAGACGGCGTGTGCGGCGTTGATGAAGCAATAAGCAGATTTCCTGTGGGAGCGAGCCTGCTCGCGAAGGCGGTGGATCAGTAGGTATCCATGTTGGATTTGCCACCGTCATCGCGAGCAGGCTCGCTCCCACAGGGCCTGTGTTCGGCCCTCAGACCACCTTGCGCCGATCCTCCCGAGGGCAGCGTTCGAACCTCGCCCGATAACTGCGGGTGAAGTACGACGGTGACTCGAACCCGCAGGCGATGCTCACTTCCAGTACGCTCATGTCGGTCTGGCGCAGCAGTTGCCGGGCCTTTTCCAGGCGCAGGCGCAGGTAGAAATTGCTGGGGGTGTCGTTCAGGTGCAGACGGAACAGCCGTTCGAGCTGGCGACGGGTAACCCCGATGGAATCGGCCAGTTCAAGGGTACTCAGGGGCGGCTCGCTGTGGGTTTCCATCTCACCGATGACATGCACCAGCTTCTTGTTGCGGATGCCGTAGCGGCTGGCGATTTCCATGCGCTGGTGATCCTTGCGCGGCCGGATGCGACCGAGCACGAATTGTTCGCTGACCTGAATCGCCAGGTCCGCGCCGTGGGCCTGGCCGATCAGGTCCAGCATGAGATCGATGGAGGCAGTGCCCCCGGCGCAGGTGATGCGGCGGCGGTCGATTTCGAAGAGCTCCTGGGTCACGCTGAGCTGTGGATAGGACTCCTTGAACGCCTCGATGGCCTCCCAGTGCAGGGTCACGCGGTGCCCTTCCAGCAATCCCGCATCGGCCAGGACCACACTGCCTGTATCGATGCCGCCCAGGGTCACGCCTTCCTTGTCCAGTCGGTGCAACCAGCGCTCCAACGCCGGAGTGGCGAACTTCAGCGGTTCGAACCCCGCCACCACCCACAGGGTCGCGCCTTTTTTCAACGGCTCCAGCGCAGCGTCGGCGTTGACCGACATGCCATTGCTGGCCAGGACCGCGCCGCCATCGGCACTCAGCACATGCCAGCGGTACAGTTCGCCACGAAAGCGATTGGCGACCCGCAACGGTTCGATGGCCGAAATGAAGCCGATGGCCGAAAAACCCGGCATCAGCAAAAAATAGAAATCCTGGGACATGGCGCACTCGGTCGACGGGTAGCGTGGGAGTCTTGATACGCCACTTGCAGGGGCCATTCAAGAGGTCGCTGCTGTGCAAGTGCGAGTCGCCGCAGTGCGTTTTGCGAAAGGGCCGGCTGCGTAACTTGGCATCACCGGCGCGCAGACACCGGAACCCATAACAATAAGCTGCCGAGGAACCCGACATGAAACGACTGATCAGCTACTGCGTTCTTGCACTCAGCGGTACCACCTTTCTGGGCATGAGCTCCACCACCCTGGCAGCCGAACCGGCCGCGTGCCAGAACGTGCGCCTGGGCGTGGTCAACTGGACCGACGTCATCGCCACCAGCGCCTTGACCCAGGTGATGCTCGACGGCCTCGGCTACCAGACCAAACAGACCAGCGCTTCCCAACAGATCATCTTCGCTGGCATCCGCGATCAACGACTGGACATGTTCCTGGGCTATTGGAACCCGCTGATGACCCAGACCATCACACCGTTCGTCGAGGCCAAGCAGGTGAAGGTGCTGGAGCAACCCAGCCTGAAAGATGCCCGCGCCACCCTGGCCGTGCCGACTTACCTGGCCGACAAGGGCCTGAAGACCTTCGCCGACATCGCCAAGTTCGAAAAGGAACTGGGCGGCAAGATCTATGGCATCGAACCCGGCTCCGGCGCCAATACCCAGATCAAGGCAATGATCGCCAAGAACCAGTTCGGCCTGGGCAAATTCCAACTGGTGGAGTCCAGCGAGGCCGGCATGCTCGCCGCCGTGGACCGTGCCGTGCGGCGCAAGGAAGCCGTGGTGTTCTTCGGCTGGGCACCGCACCCGATGAACGTCAACGTACAGATGACCTACCTCACCGGCAGCGACGACGCCCTCGGCCCGAATGAAGGCATGGCCACCGTTTGGACCGTCACGGCGCCGAACTACGCCGAACAATGCCCGAACGTCAGCCGGTTGCTGAGCAACCTGACCTTCAGCGCCGAAGACGAGAGCCGGATGATGCAGCCGCTGCTGGATCACAAGGACCCGCTCGAATCGGCCCGGCAATGGCTCAAGGACCATCCGCAGGACAAGCAGCGCTGGCTCGAAGGCGTGACCACCTTCGATGGCAAGCCGGCCGCCGACAACCTGAAACTGACCAGTAACTGATCGAACGTTATTCCTCTGCGTGGCACTCAACTGGCTGCGCAGTGACTCACTACGCCTGAAGGAAACCGCACCATGAACCACGACGTCATCATCACCTGCGCACTCACCGGTGCTGGCGACACGACCGCCAAGAGCCCTCACGTACCGGTCACGCCGAAACAGATCGCCGAGGCCGCTGTCGAAGCCGCCAAGGCCGGGGCTACAGTGGTCCATTGCCACGTCCGCGACCCTCAGACCGGCAAGTTCAGCCGCGACGTGGCGCTGTATCGCGAAGTGATGGAACGCATCCGCGAGGCTGACGTGGACATCATCGTCAACCTCACCGCCGGCATGGGTGGCGACCTGGAGATTGGCAGCGGCGAGCGGCCCATGGAGTTCGGTCCCAACACCGATCTGGTGGGACCGCTGACCCGCCTGGCCCATGTCGAAGAATTGCTGCCGGAAATCTGCACCCTGGATTGCGGCACCCTGAATTTCGGCGACGGCGACACCATCTACGTCTCCACTCCGGCGCAACTGCGGGCCGGGGCTCGGCGCATCACCGAGCTGGGGGTCAAGGCCGAACTGGAAATCTTCGACACCGGCCACCTGTGGTTCGCCAAGCAAATGATCAAGGAAGGTCTGGTGGACAACCCCCTGTTCCAACTCTGCCTGGGCATCCCATGGGGCGCTCCGGCCGACACCACCACCATGAAAGCCATGGTCGACAACCTGCCGGCGGACGCGGTGTGGGCCGGCTTCGGCATCGGGCGCATGCAGATGCCAATGGCCGCCCAGGCGGTGCTGCTGGGCGGCAACGTACGGGTCGGACTGGAAGACAACCTGTGGCTGGACAAAGGCGTGCTCGCCACCAACGGCCAACTGGTGGAACGAGCCGGCGAAATCCTCAGCCGCCTCGGTGCCCGCGTGCTCACGCCCGCTGAAGGCCGCAAGAAAATGGGCCTGACCAAACGCGGCTGACCCAAGCCTTTGCATATCCCTGTGGGAGCGAGCCCGCTCGCGATAGCGGTACAACAGCCTATCGATGTGCCGACTGACACTCCGCCATCGCGAGCAGGCTCGCTCCCACATTCAGTTCATCGCATTCTTCAGGAAACCACCATGAGCTTTATCACCGACATCAAGACCTTCGCCGCCCTGGGCAGTGGCGTCATCGGCAGCGGCTGGATCAGCCGGGCCCTGGCCCATGGCCTGGACGTCGTGGCCTGGGACCCGGCACCGGGTGCCGAGGCAGCGCTGCGCAAACGCGTCGCCAGTGCCTGGGGCGCACTGGAGAAACAAGGCCTGGCGCCTGGCGCTTCCCAGGACCGACTGCGCTTTGTCGCGACCATCGAAGAATGCGTGCGCGATGCCGACTTCATCCAGGAGAGCGCCCCCGAGCGCCTGGAACTCAAACTCCAACTGCACAGCCAGATCAGCGCTGCCGCCAAGCCCAATGCGCTGATCGGCTCCAGCACGTCGGGGCTGCTGCCGAGCGAGTTCTACGAAGGTTCCACCCATCCGGAACGCTGCGTAGTCGGTCACCCGTTCAACCCGGTGTACCTGCTGCCGCTGGTGGAAGTGGTCGGTGGCAAGAACACCGCGCCCGAAGCCATCCAGGCCGCCATGCAGGTCTATGAATCGCTCGGCATGCGCCCCCTGCACGTGCGCAAGGAAGTCCCCGGCTTCATCGCCGATCGCCTGCTTGAAGCGCTCTGGCGCGAAGCCCTGCACCTGGTCAACGACGGCGTGGCGACCACCGGGGAAATCGATGATGCCATTCGTTTTGGTGCCGGCCTGCGCTGGTCGTTCATGGGTACGTTCCTGACGTACACCTTGGCTGGCGGCGATGCCGGGATGCGCCATTTCATGGCCCAGTTCGGCCCGGCGCTGCAATTGCCGTGGACCTACCTGCCGGCGCCGGAACTGACCGAGAAGCTGATCGACGATGTGGTGGAAGGCACCAGCGATCAGTTGGGCAGCCACAGCATTTCGGCGCTGGAGCGCTATCGTGACGATTGCCTGCTGGCGGTGCTGGAAGCGGTAAGGACCACGAAAGAGAAGCATGGGATGGCGTTTACCGAGTAATCCTTTTCTGGCCTCCATCGCGAGCAGGCTCGCTTCCACATTGGATCTGCATCGCACAGGTGGGAGCGAGCCTGCTCGCGATGAGGCCAGACCAGTCACCACACCTGTCGGAACCTGAACCATGCCCACCCTCACCACCTACCAAACCCACATCCGCCCCGAATGGGTCGATTACAACGGTCACCTGCGCGACGCCTACTACCTGCTGATTTTCAGCTACGCCACCGACGCACTGATGGACATGCTCGACATGGACAGCCAGAACCGCGACGCCAGCGGCCACTCGTTGTTCACCCTCGAACTGCACCTCAATTACCTGCACGAAGTGAAGGTCGACGCCAACGTCGAAGTGCATACGCAGATCATCGGTCACGACGCCAAACGCTTGCATCTCTACCACAGCCTGCACCTGGTGGGCGGCGACAAGGAGCTGGCGGGCAACGAACAGATGCTGCTGCACGTCGATTTGGCGGGCCCGCGTTCGGCGCCTTTCACGGAACCTACCTTGGGCAAACTCAAGGCCTTGATCAGCGAACAGTCCGAGCTGCCGCCGTCGGCTTGCATCGGTCGGGTCATCGCCCTGCCGCCTGCCCGCCAAGCCTAGAAAAGGAGATCGCCATGAACACCGCCGCCGCTGTTGCCGACTTCCGTCGCTATCCCCGGGTTTGCGCGTTGACCGCGGCAAGTCCCTTCGCCGACGGGATACAGGTCACCTGGGCCGATGGCCGGATCAGCCCGTTTCATCATCAATGGCTGCGGGATAACTGTCCGTGCTCCCACTGCGTCTATACCGTTACCCGGGAACAGGTGCTGGAAATCGTCGATGTGCCCGAAGACCTGGCGCCTGGCGCAATCCGCCTCGACGACGAAGGCAGCCTGTGGGTGGATTGGCAAGACGGCCACCAAAGCCGTTTCGACCCGGGCTGGCTGCGCGCCCACGCCTACGACGATGAATCCAGGGCCGAGCGCCTGGCGGGCAAGGCCAAGCGCCAACTTTGGAAACACGATCTGCAACTGCCGGTGTTCGATTATCCGGCGCTGATGGAGGATGACAGCGCGCTGCTGCAATGGCTGCTCGCGGTACGAGACATCGGTCTGACCCAGGTGCGCGGCGTGCCCACCGAACCCGGCTCGCTGAAACAGATTGCCCAGCGCATCTCATTCATCCGCGAGAGCAACTTCGGCGTGCTGTTCAATGTGCAATCCAAGGCCAACGCCGACAGTAACGCCTACACCGCCTTCAACCTGCCACTGCACAGCGACTTGCCGACCCGGGAGTTGCAACCGGGGTTGCAGTTCCTGCATTGCCTGGTCAACGACGCGGATGGCGGCGAGAGTATTTTCGTCGATGGTTTCGCCATTGCCGAAGCCCTGCGCCAGGAAGACCCGGAGGCTTTTGCGGCGCTGTGCACGATCCCGGTGGAGTTTCGCAACAAGGATCGCCACAGCGATTACCGCTGCCTGGCGCCCATCATCGCGCTGGACGCGCTGGGGCAGGTTTCCGAAATCCGCATGGCGAACTTCCTGCGTGGACCGTTCGACACCTCAGTCGAGCAGATGCCCGACCTCTACCGCGCCTACCGACGCTTCATCGCCTTGACCCGCGAACCTTCGTTTCGCCTGACACAGCGGCTGGAGCCCGGCCAGTTGTGGTGCTTCGACAACCGCCGCACCCTCCACGCTCGCAACGCCTTCGACCCGACCACCGGGGCGCGGCATTTCCAGGGCTGCTATGTGGACCGGGATGAGTTGCTGTCGCGGATTCTGGTATTGCAGCGCTAGACCGCGTCGTAGCCATCGCGAGCAGGCTCGCTCCCACAGAAGCCCCCGCGCCCCTGTGGGATCGGGCCTGCTCGCGAAGGCGTCGGCACGGACACGCAGGCAAAAAAATCCCCGATCAAGCCGTGACATGATCGGGGCAGGAGGCGTTACTGGAGGAGCTGTCAGCGCGAGGGTGACCAAACCATCGTGATTCAGCTTGAGGCCAGTGTGCCCAGTCCCGGTCAGCGTCAGTTAGCCGAAAACGACACGCTCATAGCCATATAGGTCATCGCGACGATTTGCCCTTGCCGCAGCTTCGGGTGGCTACCAGAATCGAGTCACGCCCCCATCCATGAACAAGGAAAAGCGTCATGATGCACGCCGATTTGATCGACCAGGAAGACCTGCTGGGCCAGCTCAAGGCTCTCGGCCTCCAGATACCCAGCGGCTCTACCGCCGAGCAGGCCTGCGAGTGTGCGGTGCGCGGCCTGGACAAGGCTCGTGCCAATGAACTGCGCCGGATGGTCAAGGAAATGTACACCAGCAGCGCTACCATCCTGCCGGCCGTGCGCCAGGCGATCGATGAGCAACTGTTGCCGGCACTGGCGCAATACCAGCAGAACCACAGCGCCTGAAAAATCTATCGCGAGCAAGCTTTGCTCCCACAGGCCTGGACTGCCCCTAAGGATTGGATTTGTGTCCAACTTCTTGGGGGTAGTCCAGGCATGTCGATAAGCCTGTTGGAGCAAAGCTTGCTCGCGACGAAAGCGCCTCGGTTTAGAGCCTTACGCTGGCAAATGTCGACTCGTTACGCGCCTGGCTCAACGCCGACAGCGGACCGGACAACGGCGACAGCACCAGAGCCTGCGGCAACGGCATCATCGCCACCTGTTGCGTGGTGTTGGAACCGACGCGCTCGTCCCGCGGTGGAATGCCGAAGTATTCGCGGTAGCACTTGGAGAAGTGCGGCGTGGAGACGAAGCCGCACACCGATGCCACTTCGATGATCGACATCGGCGTCTGCTTGAGCAGTTGCCGTGCACGGATCAATCGCAGTTTGAGGTAATAGCGCGACGGCGAGCAGTGCAGGTATTTCTGGAACAACCGCTCGAGCTGACGCCGGGAGACGGCGACGTACACCGCCAGTTCGTCCAGGTCGATCGGTTCTTCGAGGTTGGCCTCCATCAGCGCGACGATTTCCTGCAACTTCGGCTGGTTGGTGCCAAGCATGTGCTTGAGCGGCACACGCTGGTGATCCTGCTCGTTGCGGATGCGCTCATAGACAAACATTTCCGAGATGGCCGCCGACAACTCGCGACCATGATCGCGGCTGATCAGGTGCAGCATCATGTCCAGCGGAGCGGTGCCGCCGGAGCTGGTGAAACGGTTACGGTCGAGGGTGAACAGGCGGGTACTCATCGACACTCGCGGGAACGCTTCCTGCATCGCCGCCAGGCATTCCCAGTGCACGCTGCAGTCGAACCCATCGAGCAGACCGGCGCAGGCCAATGCCCAACTGCCGGTGCAGACCGCGCCAAGGCGACGGGACTGACGGGCCTGGCCTTGCAGCCAGGACACGTGTTCACGGGTAACGGTGCGCTGGATGCCGATGCCGCCACAAACGATGACGGTATCCAGGGCCGGCGCCTTGTGCATGGAGGCGTCCGGGGTGATCTGCAGACCGTCACTGGCCCAGACCTGCCCGCCATCCACGGAGAGGGTGGTCCAGCGATACAGCTCGCGCCCGGATAGCTGGTTGGCCATGCGCAGGGGTTCCACAGCGGACGCCAGGGAAATCAGCGTGAAATTGTCCAGCAGCAGAAAGCCGATGGACTGAGGCGCACGGTTCTGGGGTTGGGCCCCGGAGTGGGTCGACGTCATCGCGGTATCTCCTCACACAAAGCGGTGATGGCCTCAGGCGGAGGCTCTTTTTATTGGTGATGCCCTCGGTCTCTACACAGGAGACGGGCTTTGTATTGGTAGAGCAATTGCCGTGCCTAAATTTGAGCAGGCATTCAATAAATCCTGAAAACGACATGCCGAGCCGTCTATATAAGGCGCATAACGCGTGTGGATTATCGGGGTCTTCAAGGGCGGCTGGCGCCTATCACTGCGGGCAGTGAGCACTTCGGTAGCACTTGTGGGAACTGGGCTGCGCCACTTTCGGAACAGTGTCACCCCAAGCGCGGTGGACGAACGGTTGATAGCTGCGCAACGGCTAACCCGACGAACGGGTCTTATCTGATTGCGACGCGCTAAAAAGTGGCGGGACTATGGCGTAATGTTCATTTATTGAGCAGTTTCAGAGCGCTTGTGGCGAGGGGATTTTATCCCCGCCGGGCCGCGAAGCAGCCCTGAATACAGACAACTCGGTGTATCAAAAGTACCTGAAGGGCCGCTTCGCGACCCAGCGGGGATAAAATCCCCTCGCCACAAGGCTTCTATCAGCATTCCACCGCGCTGACCGCCAACCCACCGCGCGACGTCTCTTTGTACTTGTCGTGCATGTCGGCACCGGTATCGCGCATGGTGCGGATCACCCGGTCCAGGGAGATGAAATGCTGGCCGTCGCCGCGCAGTGCCATTTGCGCCGCATTGATCGCTTTTACCGCGGCGATCGCGTTGCGCTCGATGCAAGGCACCTGGACCAGACCGCCCACCGGGTCGCAGGTCAGGCCAAGGTTGTGTTCCAAGCCGATTTCCGCCGCGTTGCACAGTTGCTCCGGCGTGGCACCGAGGATCTCCGCCAGACCTGCCGCCGCCATGGCACAGGCCGAGCCCACTTCGCCCTGGCAACCGACTTCGGCACCGGAAATCGAAGCGTTCTTCTTGCACAGGATGCCCACCGCCGCCGCACCGAGGAAATAATCCACCACGTTGGCGTCGGTAACGGCCTCGCTGAACTTCATGAAATAGTGCAGCACCGCCGGAATGATCCCAGCCGCGCCATTGGTCGGCGCCGTCACCATGCGTCCACCGGCGGCGTTTTCCTCGTTGACCGCCAAGGCGAAGAGGTTGACCCACTCCATTGCGCTCAGGGTCGAACCGATGACATTCGGCTTGTTCAACTCTTGCAGGCTGCGGTGCAACTTGGCTGCACGCCGGCGCACGTTCAGGCCGCCGGGCAGGATGCCTTCATGCTTGAGGCCATGCTCGACACATTCCTGCATCGCCCGCCAAAGCTTCATCAGCCCGCTGCGGATTTCTTCTTCCGAGCGCCAGGCCTTTTCGTTGGCCATCATCAGTTCGGCCACACGCAGGTTATGGGTGCGACACAGCGTGAGCAGCTCTTCGGCGCTGGAGAAATCGTAAGGCAGACGGGTGGTGTCCAGGTCCGCCACGCCGCTGGAAGCCTGGGCCTCATCGACGACAAAGCCGCCGCCGACTGAATAATAGGTGTCGCGAAACAGCTCACCGCTGGCGCCTTCGGCCACCAGCGTCATGGCATTTGGATGGAACGGCAGGTTTTCGTCGATCAGGCGCATGTCCCGGGCCCACACAAAAGGCACTGGCAAGCGACCGTCCAGTTGCAGGGTCTCGGTTTCACGCAACAGTGCGATGCGCGGCGCAATCTGCGACGGATCGATCGCATCTGGCCACTCGCCCATCAGGCCCATGATGACGGCGGTATCGCTACCGTGACCGATGCCGGTGGCCGACAGCGAACCATAGAGCTGCACCTCGACCCGTCGCACGTCGTTCAGCAGCGCCTTTGCCCGCAACGCCTCGACAAACAGCGCCGCGGCGCGCATCGGGCCGACCGTGTGAGAGCTGGACGGGCCAATACCGATTTTGAACAGGTCGAACACACTGATTGCCATTGCCTAGAACCTCCAGAACGGGCATATCCGGGCGCAGGAGCGCCCGGTGACGGAGCTGCTACGCTCAACGCCGGGATGGCCGCATCATCCGGTTTTTGCCTCTGGGGTCGACGTCTGACACCGACGCAATTATGCCCACCAACGCCGCCGGCCTCATGGCGGGGTTCCACGCCGTTTTTTTGCGTGTCAGTGACCTGTCGGAGGCGGAAAAAATCTGTAAACGACGTCACCGACACTGGATGCGACCCTCCCTGTACTGGATACGACTCACCCTGTAGGCGACAGATTTGCGCTGGTACATGATCGGTTACGGCTCGTTTTCAAGGCCGCGTGTCGAGACAGTGTTCACGCGCCCCAACCGCAACACCCAATACAAAGCGCGGTTGTCCGACCGGACCCGCCGATAAA
The DNA here is from genome assembly GCF_057809755.1 of Pseudomonas sp. FG13. Classification (NCBI taxonomy): domain Bacteria; kingdom Pseudomonadati; phylum Pseudomonadota; class Gammaproteobacteria; order Pseudomonadales; family Pseudomonadaceae; genus Pseudomonas; species Pseudomonas sp. FG13. Next base: position 97,851 of record NZ_JBMDKO010000013.1, on the reverse strand, counting down.
ACACCAGGAGTCCACTCATGAAAGGTTCCAAGTCGTTGTTGTTGGCCGCCATGCTGAGTCTTCCCATGCTGGCCAACGCTGCTGAACCCGCACAATGCAGCACTGTTAACTTCTCCGACGTCGGCTGGACCGACATCACCGTGACCACCGCCACCACCAGCGTGATTCTTGACGCCCTCGGCTACAAGACAAAGACCACCATGATTTCCGTACCGGTGACCTACAAGTCCCTGGCCGACGGTAAGAACATGGACGTGTTCCTCGGCAACTGGATGCCGACCATGGAAAACGACATCAAGGCCTACCGCGACGCCGGCACCGTGGAAACCGTGCGCACCAACCTCAAAGGCGCCAAGTACACACTGGCCGTGCCGAAGGCCCTCTACGACAAAGGCCTGCACGACTTCTCCGACATTGCCAAGTTCAAGAAGGAACTCGACGGCAAGATCTACGGCATCGAGCCGGGCAACGACGGCAATCGCCTGATCCAAAGCATGATCGACAAGAATGCCTTCGGCCTGAAGGACGCCGGCTTCAAGGTTGTCGAGTCGAGCGAAGCGGGCATGCTGTCCCAGGTCGACCGTGCTTCCAAGCGCGGTACCGACGTAGTGTTCCTCGGCTGGGCACCGCATCCGATGAACACCCGTTTCAGCATTGAATACCTGACCGGTGGCGACGAGTTCTTCGGTCCGGACTTCGGCGCCGCTACCGTGGCGACGAACACCCGCAAGGGTTACACCCAGGAATGCAGCAACGTTGGCCAGCTGTTGAAGAACCTCGAGTTCACGGTCGACATGGAAAGCAAACTGATGGGCAACGTCTTGGACGACAAGATGAAGCCTGAAGCTGCCGCCAAGGCGTGGCTGCAGAAAAACCCACAGGTACTCGATACCTGGCTCGCTGGCGTGACCACCATTGACGGTAAACCTGGCCTGGAAGCCGTGAAAGCCAAGCTCGCACAGTAATAGTTATGCCGGGCGGGCTCACCCGCCCGGGCTGTTTATCCCTTGCATGCGGACGTTCACTACCATGCTGATTGATCAGAAAATACCCTTGGGCCAGTACATTGCGGGCTTCGTCGAATGGTTGACGCAACATGGCGCCAGCACCTTTGACGCCATCGCACTGTTCCTGGAAACGATGATTCACGGCGTGACATTTGCGCTGACCTGGTTCAACCCGTTGGCCTTGATTGGCATCATTGCCCTGCTGGCGCATTTCATCCAGCGTAAATGGGGCCTCACCGTATTCGTCATTGCCTCCTTCCTGCTGATCCTCAACCTCGGTTACTGGCAGGAAACCATGGAAACCCTGGCCCAGGTGATGTTCGCCACCCTGGTCTGCGTCGTAATCGGCGTGCCGCTGGGCATTGTTGCCGCGCACAAGCCGATGTTCTACACCATGATGCGTCCGGTACTCGATCTGATGCAGACCGTACCGACCTTCGTCTACCTCATTCCTACCCTGACCCTCTTCGGTCTGGGTGTGGTCCCGGGCCTGATCTCCACGGTGGTGTTCGCGATTGCCGCGCCTATCCGTCTGACTTACCTGGGCATCTGCGACGTTCCGGAAGAACTGATGGACGCCGGCAAGGCCTTTGGCTGCTCCCGTCGCCAGCTCCTGTCGCGTATCGAACTGCCCCATGCGATGCCAAGCATCGCGGCCGGTGTCACACAGTGCATCATGCTGTCGTTGTCGATGGTGGTGATCGCCGCACTGGTAGGCGCCGACGGCCTGGGCAAACCCGTGGTCAACGCACTGAACACCGCCGATATCGCCCTGGGCTTCGAAGCCGGCCTGGCGATCGTACTGCTGGCGATCATGCTCGACCGTATCTGCAAACAACCCGACGCAAAAGCAGGGGGTGACGCATGAGCATAATCCGCTTCGACCAGGTCGACGTGATCTTCGCCAAGGATCCACGCGAAGCCCTCAAACTGCTCGACCAAGGCATGACCCGCAACGAGATCCTGAAGAAGACCGGGCAAATCGTCGGCGTGGAAAAAGCCAGCCTGGACATCGAGAAAGGCGAAATCTGCGTCCTGATGGGCCTGTCCGGCTCCGGCAAATCCAGCCTGCTGCGCTGCATCAACGGCCTGAACACCGTGAGCCGTGGCAAGTTGTTCGTCGAGCATGAAGGCCGGCAGATCGACATTGCCTCCTGCAGCCCCGCTGAACTGAAGATGATGCGCACCAAACGTATCGCCATGGTGTTCCAGAAGTTCGCTCTGATGCCTTGGCTGACGGTGCGCGAGAACATCAGCTTCGGCCTGGAAATGCAGGGCCGTCCGGAAAAGGAACGGCGCAAGCTGGTGGATGAGAAACTTGAGCTGGTGGGCCTGGCCCAGTGGCGCAACAAGAAGCCCGACGAACTGTCAGGCGGCATGCAGCAACGGGTCGGTCTGGCCCGCGCCCTGGCGATGGACGCCGACATCCTGTTGATGGACGAACCGTTCTCGGCCCTCGACCCGCTGATCCGCCAAGGCCTGCAGGACGAACTGCTGGAGCTGCAACGCAAGTTGAGCAAGACCATCGTGTTCGTCAGCCATGACCTCGACGAAGCCCTGAAACTGGGCAGCCGGATCGCGATCATGAAAGACGGCCGGATCATCCAGTACAGCAAGCCGGAAGAAATCGTGTTGAACCCGGCGGACGACTATGTGCGCACCTTCGTCGCCCATACCAACCCGCTCAACGTCCTCTGCGGCCGCAGCCTGATGCGCACGCTGGACAACTGCAAGCGCATCAACGGTTCGGTGTGCCTGGATCCGGGTGGCGATTCCTGGCTCGACCTGGCCGAAGGCAACACCATCAAGGGTGCACGCCAGAACGGCGCGGCACTGGACCTGCAGAACTGGGTCCAGGGGCAACCTGTCGAAGGACTGGGCCGTCGCCCGACGCTGGTGGATTCCAACATCGGCATGCGCGACGCGTTGCAGATCCGCTACCAGACCGGCAACAAACTGGTGCTCCACGATAACCAGAAAGTGGTCGGGATCCTCGGCGACAGCGAGCTGTACCACGCGCTGCTCGGCAAGAACCTGGGTTAAACCTCAACCCTGTGGGAGCGAGCCTGTAGGAGCCGAGCTTGCTCGCGATGAACGATGACGCGGTTTGCAGTTGAACCGTGTCGATTCCATCGCGAGCAAGCTCGGCTCCCACAGGTCTCGCTCCCACAGCGTTTTGCATTCCTGGAAAGCGATCTTTGAGCCTAGACGTACGCCCGATTTTTTATTGATTGAACGTTCAATCAAAACAAAATAGACTGTTTCTCGCTCCGCCGGACAATTTCTGTCCGCCGAATGATCCGAGGAAATGCACCCAATGCCCAAGGTCGGTATGCAACCCATTCGCCGCCAGCAATTGATCGACGCCACGTTGCAGGCCGTCGATCAGGTCGGTATGGGGGACGCCAGCATTGCGCTGATCGCCCGTTTGGCCGGGGTGTCCAACGGCATCATCAGTCACTATTTCCAGGACAAGAATGGCCTGATCGCGGCTACGGCTCAGTATCTGATGACGGTGCTGAGCGAGAACGTCACCGCGCGCCGGCTGGCACTTGAGGACAAGAGCCCGCGGGCACACCTGAAAGTGATCATCGCGGCCAACTTCGACGCCAGCCAGGTCAATGGCCCGGCAATGAAAACCTGGCTGGCCTTCTGGGCCACCAGCATGCATCACCCGTCATTGCACAGGTTGCAGCGGATCAACGATCACCGTCTGTATTCCAACCTGTGTTGCCAGTTCCGTCGCGCCCTGCCCCTTGATGAGGCACGCAGTGCGGCACGGGGTCTGGCCGCGCTGATTGACGGTTTGTGGCTGCGCGGGGCGCTGTCGGGAGACGCATTCGACACCGCCCAGGCACACCGGATCGCTTACGAATACATGGATTTCCAACTGGGCAAAGCAGGGGCGCCAGAGCACACAGAACCGCTCGACTCCTGAACCGCCGCCGAACCGCGTAGTCAGCTTTAGAAGACGCGCACGGAGGCAGCCAACCACTTATGCACTTGCGAGGACTTTATGGCCCGTTTCGAACTGCAAAAACTCTACATCGATGGCGCGTACAGCGATGCCAGCGGCGACGCCACTTTCGAAGCCATCAACCCTGCCAACGGTGAAGTGCTTGCCCAAGTGCAGCGTGCGACGAAAGAAGACGTCGAGCGCGCCGTGGTCAGTGCCGAAAAGGGCCAGAAGATCTGGGCCGCCATGACCGCCATGCAGCGCTCGCGGATCCTGCGCCGCGCCGTGGACATCCTGCGCGAGCGCAACGATGAATTGGCCGCACTGGAAACCCTGGACACTGGCAAGGCCTACTCCGAAACCCGCTACGTCGACATCGTCACCGGCGCCGACGTGCTGGAATACTACGCCGGCCTGGTGCCCGCCATTGAAGGCGAGCAGATACCGCTGCGCGATACCTCGTTCGTCTACACCCGTCGCGAGCCCCTGGGCATCGTGGCTGGCATCGGCGCGTGGAACTACCCGATCCAGATCGCGCTGTGGAAGTCCGCACCAGCCCTGGCCGCCGGCAACGCAATGATCTTCAAGCCAAGCGAAGTCACTTCGCTGACCACCTTGAAGCTGGCCGAGATCTACACCGAAGCCGGCGTTCCGCCCGGAGTCTTCAACGTGTTGACCGGCAGCGGCCGTGAAGTCGGCACCTGGCTGACCGAGCACCCGCGCATCGAGAAAGTCTCGTTCACCGGCGGCACCGACACTGGCAAGAAAGTCATGGCCAGCGCCTCGAGTTCATCGCTCAAGGACGTGACCATGGAACTGGGCGGCAAGTCGCCACTGATCATCTGCGACGACGCCGACCTGGATCGCGCCGCCGACACTGCGATGATGGCCAACTTCTACAGCTCCGGCCAGGTCTGCACCAACGGCACCCGCGTGTTCGTACCAAGCCATCTCAAAGCTGCGTTCGAAGCCAAGATCGCCGAGCGCGTGGCGCGCATCCGCATCGGCAACCCAGAGGATGAAAACACCAACTTCGGCCCGCTGGTGAGTTTCGCCCACATGGAGAGCGTGCTGGGCTACATCGAGAAGGGCAAGGCCGAAGGCGCACGCCTGCTGTGTGGCGGCAAGCGCCTGACCGACGGCGAGTTCGCCAAGGGCGCGTTCGTCGCTCCGACCGTGTTCACCGATTGCACCGACGAGATGACCATCGTGCGGGAAGAAATCTTCGGCCCGGTGATGTCGATCCTCAGCTACGAGACCGAAGAAGAAGTGATCCGCCGCGCCAATGACACCGAGTTCGGCCTGGCCGCCGGCGTCGTGACCCGCGACCTGAACCGCGCCCACCGCGTGATCCACCAACTGGAAGCCGGTATCTGCTGGATCAACGCCTGGGGCGAGTCCGACGCGAAGATGCCGGTCGGTGGCTACAAACAATCGGGCGTGGGCCGCGAAAACGGGATCAGTTCGCTGAACAACTTCACGCGCATCAAATCGGTACAGGTCGAGTTGGGCGATTACGCGTCGGTGTTCTGAAGCCCGGCTTCTGCGGTGCCTGCGAGGCCGTCATCGCGGGCAAGCCATGCTCCCACAAGGAATCTGCTGTAACACAACTGCTGTGTCTATCAGAAACCTGTGGGAGCAAAGCTTGCTCGCGATGGAGTGAAAGACACTCACCGGCCACGACCTGAACCCAATTAAAAGAGGGTGCATTTCATGTCCCAAGAATTCGATTACATCATCATCGGTGCCGGCTCCGCCGGTAACACCCTGGCCACCCGTCTGACCGAAGACGAAGGCGTCACCGTCCTGCTGCTCGAAGCCGGCGGCCCGGACTATCGCCTGGACTTTCGCACGCAGATGCCCGCCGCCCTGGCGTTCCCGCTGCAAGGTCGACGCTACAACTGGGCCTACGAAACCGATCCCGAGCCGCACATGAACGGCCGTCGCATGGAATGCGGACGCGGCAAAGGCCTGGGCGGCTCTTCGCTGATCAACGGCATGTGCTACATCCGTGGCAACGCCCTGGACTACGACAACTGGGCAAAACTGCCCGGCCTCGAAGACTGGACGTACCTGGACTGCCTGCCCTATTTCAGGAAAGCCGAAACCCGGGACATCGGCCCGAACGATTACCACGGCGGCGATGGCCCGGTCAGCGTGACCACACCCAAGCCCGGCAACAACCCGCTGTTCCACGCCATGGTCGAGGCCGGCGTGCAGGCCGGTTATCCGCGTACCGAAGATCTCAATGGCTATCAGCAGGAAGGTTTCGGCCCGATGGACCGCACCGTCACGCCGAATGGCCGACGCGCCAGCACCGCGCGCGGGTATCTGGACGTGGCCAAGAAGCGTTCGACCCTGACCATCGTCACCCATGCCCTGACCGACAAGATCCTGTTCGAAGGCAAGCGTGCCGTGGGCGTGCGTTATCTGGTGGGCGCCGCTGAAGAGCGCGTCGAAGCCCGGGCACGCAAGGAAGTGCTGTTGTGCTCAGGCGCCATCGCCTCGCCGCAGATCCTGCAACGCTCCGGCGTCGGCCCGGCCAAACTGCTGGAAAGCCTCGACATCCCGGTGGTGCACGACCTGCCGGGTGTCGGCGAAAACCTCCAGGACCACTTGGAGCTCTACCTGCAATACGCCTGCACCCAACCGGTCTCGCTGTACCCGTCGCTGCTCTGGTACAACCAACCGGCCATCGGCGCCGAGTGGTTGTTCAACGGCACCGGCATCGGTGCCAGCAACCAGTTCGAAGCCGGTGGTTTCATCCGCAGCCGTCCGGAGTTCGAATGGCCGAACATCCAGTATCACTTCCTGCCGGTGGCGATTAACTACAACGGCAGCAACGGTGTGAAGGAGCACGGTTTCCAGGCGCACATGGGTTCCATGCGCTCGCCAAGCCGTGGCCGGATCCAGGCGAAGTCCAAGGATCCCCGCCAACACCCGAGCATCCTGTTCAACTACATGGCCACCGAGCAGGACTGGCAGGAGTTCCGCGACGGCATCCGCCTGACCCGCGAGATCATGCAACAGCCGGCGCTCGATCCGTTCCGTGGACGCGAAATCAGCCCGGGCATCGAAGTGCAGACCGACGAGCAGCTGGACCAGTTCATCCGCGAACACGCCGAAACCGCCTTCCATCCGTCCTGCTCGTGCAAGATGGGCACCGACGACATGGCGGTGGTGGACGGCGAAGGCCGCGTGCATGGCATGCAAGGCCTGCGAGTCGTGGATGCCTCGATCATGCCGATCATCACCACCGGCAACCTGAACGCGCCGACGATCATGATCGCCGAGAAAATCGCCGACAAGATCCGCGGCCGCAAGCCACTGCCACGCAGCACCGCGCCGTACTATGTGGCCGGCGATGCGCCGGTCAAAGGCAAGCCGGTGCGCGAGGTGGCGCCAGCCGTGCAGTAACACCCCAGCGCGGCTATCGCGAGCAGGCTCGCTCCCACACTGGATTTCGGCGGACACAAGTTTCCTGCCCGACACAGATCCCATGTGGGAGCGAGCCTGCTCGCGATGGCGCCCGACCAGACGCTGAAGCATTCCCACTCTATCCAGCCTCAAGCCTTGATCCCGCCCCGCCCCAAGCCTAATCTAGCCTCACGCAAACGTTTCACCCTCCCCCCGCAGCACCGATGCACCCTACCAAGGAGGTCCCCCGATGTTCGACTTCCACCCCCAGCTCAAGCAGCGTTTTGCTGCCTTGCGCACGGGCGCTGAATTCTTTTCCCTGCGTTATGTGCGCGAGTCCGGCCAGCATCTGTCGGTGCGCAAGAACATCGCCGAACCGCCCAGCCTGGGCCGTGACGAAGGGGCGATGCTCACCGTGCGGGTCAACGGTGTCGAAGCCTATGCGGCCACCAATGACCTGTCCCAGGCCGGTCTGCAAGCAGCCCTGGAACGGGCCGAGCAACAGGCCCGCCGGCTCAAGCCCCACGCCCTGCTCGACCTGCGCGAACAGGCGGTTGCCAGCGACCGCGCCGATTACTTCTCGCCGCATTTCGACCAGGCGTTCCCCGCCCTGAGCGATTGCTACCAATTACTCGGCGACGAATCGGCGGCGGTGCCCCAGGACGAGCGCCTGGTGAATTGGCAGGTGAGCATCGGCCTGACCCAGGTCGAACAGATCTACCTCAACAGTGCCGGTGCCGAGTTGCGCCAGGCTCAGCGTTTCATCTACCCGGCTCTGGACGTCACCGCCTTCGACGGTCATGACAGCCAGACCCGCACCCTGGGCCGCGAGAACTTCGGCCAGCAAGGTGGCTTCGATGTGATCAACCGCTGCGGTCTCATCGGGGCCGGGCCGAAAATTGCCGATCAGGCCCTGCAATTGCTGATGGCGCCGAACACGCCGCAAGGCCCGCGGGACCTGCTGTTGATGCCCGACCAGATGATGTTGCAGATCCACGAGTCCATCGGCCACCCACTGGAGCTGGACCGCATCCTGGGGGACGAGCGCAACTACGCCGGCACCAGCTTCGTCAAGACCAGCGACTTCGGCCATTTGCAGTACGGCTCCAAGCTGCTGAACGTGACGTTCGACCCGGACATTCCCGAGGAACTGGCCAGCTACAGTCATGACGACGACGGCAGCCTCGCCAGCAAGCAGTTCCTCATCCGCGAAGGCTTGCTGCTGCGCCCATTGGGCGGCGCGCTGTCACAGTTTCGCGCTGGCCTGGACGGCGTCGCCAACAGCCGCGCCTGCGGCTGGAACCGCCCGCCCATCGACCGCATGGCGAACCTGAACATCGAACCGGGCGATCAGTCCCTGGAGCAGTTGATCCAGGGCATCGAACACGGCGTGCTGATGCGCACCAACCGCTCCTGGTCCATCGACGATGCCCGCAACAAATTCCAGTTCGGCTGCGAATGGGGCCAGTTGATCGAGAACGGTGAGCTCAAGGGTGTGGTGAAGAATCCCAACTACCGCGGCATTTCTGCGCAATTCTGGAAAAGCCTGCGGGCCGTGGGCGATGCCAGTACCTCCCAGGTGCTGGGCACGCCGAACTGCGGCAAGGGCGAGCCGAACCAGGTCATCCGCGTCGGCCATGCGTCGCCAGCCTGCGTGTTCAGAGACGTTGATGTGTTTGGGGGGGACGCTTGATGAGTACCGTCAACAATCAGGCCGAGGCATTCAAGACGCTGGTCGACTGGCTACGCGCTGCGTTGCATGGGTCCGAACAATTCACCTTGGGCTACGCCGCGGAGTCCTCGGCCTTCGTGCGTTTCAACCATGGCAAGGTGCGTCAGGCCGGGCAGGTGCAACAGGCCAATGTGAATTTCAAGCTGATCGACGACGGGCGCCATGCCGACCTGCAGATCACCTTGTCCGGCGAAACCGAGACAGACCTGCAACGTTTGAGCGAAGGCCTGCAACAGCTGCGCGATACCCTGCCGCTATTGCCCCGGGATCCTTATCTACTGCTCAACCATAATCACTGGCAGAGCAACAATGTGCAGGACCATCCGTTGCCGGAGACCGAACAGGCCGTGGACGAAATCGCCCGAGCCGCCGAAGGCCTGGACCTGGTGGGGATCTACGCCGCTGGCCCCATCAGCCGCGGTTTCGCCAGTTCTTCGGGGGCATTTGGCTGGCATCAGGCCAACAGCTTCAACTTCGACTTCAGCCTGTTCCACGAAAACGGCCAGGCAGTGAAAGCCAGCTACGCCGGCCATGAGTGGAGCAGCGAAGGATTTGCCAAGCGCTTTGCCCAGGCCCGCGAGCAACTGGCGTTTCTCGGCCGGCCGCTGCGCACACTGCCACCCGGTGAGTATCGTGCCTACCTGGCACCGGCCGCGCTGGAAGAGATCATGGGCATGCTCAGTTGGGGCGGGTTCTCGGCCCGGGCAATTGCCAGCAAACAGAGCCCGTTGCAGAAGTTCTACGCCGACGAGTCCACCTTCAGCCCCGTCGTAGGGCTGAGCGAGCAGGTGAGTGGCTCCTTGAGCCCGGCGTTTTCCGATGAAGGCTATCCGCGCGATGACCTGACGCTGATCGCCAAGGGCAAGGCCAACGCCCGGTTGGTCAATTCACGCAGCGCCGCCGAATACGGCCTCACCGCCAACGGCGCGAGCAGCTACGAATACCCTTCGGCGCTGGTCATGCAGGAAGGCCAGTTGGAGCAGGAGGACATTCTCGAGCGCCTCGGCACCGGTTTGTACATCAGCAACCTCTGGTACCTGAACTACTCGGACCAGCCAGCGGCACGCATGACCGGCATGACTCGCTTCGCCACGTTCTGGGTCGAGAACGGCCAGATCCAGGCACCGGTCAGCACCATGCGCTTCGACGACAGCGTCTATAGCCTGCTCGGCTCGCAACTCGAAGGCCTGACCCGGGAGCGGGAACTTCTACTCTCGGCCAGCACCTACAGCCAGCGGGCCACAGCCTCGATGCTGTTGCCGGGGGCGTTGGTCAAGCGGTTGACGTTGACCCTGTAAAGCATCGCGGGCAAGCCTTGCTCCCACAAGGGCAATGACATCCGGTGGGAGCAAGGCTTGCCCGCGATAAAGCCACCACGAACACCCTGAGACACAGCAAGAGGCCCCATGCCCAACCGTGCACCGCTCGACGCAACCACCGCCCGCTGGCTTCCGTGGGTCGTGGCGATCGCTTTCTTCATGCAGTCCCTCGACGGGACGATCCTCAATACCGCCCTGCCTGCCATGGCCAGTGACCTGGCAGAGAACCCGCTGCGCATGCAGGGCGTGATCATCGCCTACATGCTCACAGTGGCGCTGCTGATCCCGGCCTCGGGCTGGATCGCCGACCGCTTCGGCACCAAGAAAATCTTCTTCGGCGCGATCCTGTTGTTCAGCTTCGGCTCGCTGCTGTGTGCCTTGTCCAGCTCCCTGACGATGCTGGTCGGCGCCCGAGTCATTCAGGGCCTGGGCGGCGCACTGATGCTGCCGGTCGGCAGGCTGGTGGTGCTGCGGGCCTATCCGCGCTCGGAACTGGTGCGGATCATGGGTTTCATCACCATTCCGGGCCTGCTCGGCCCGCTGATCGGCCCGACCATGGGCGGCTGGATGGTGCAATACCTGACCTGGCACTGGATCTTCATCATCAACCTGCCGGTGGGGGTGATCGGCTGCTACGCGGTGTGGAAATTCATCCCCGACCTGCGCGGCAGCGAGCGCACCCGCTTCGACGGCGTGGGTTTCCTGCTGTTCGGCGCGGCGATGGTGCTGATCACCATTGCCATGGAGGGCCTCGGCGAGCTGCACTTGCCACACCTGCGGGTGATGTTGCTGCTGTTCGGCGGCCTGGCCTGCCTGGCGGCTTATTGGCTGCGAGCCGGACATGTCGAGAATCCGCTGTTCGCGCCGTCGCTGTTCAAGACCCGGACCTTCGCGGTGGGCATCCTTGGCAATCTGTTCGCCCGCCTGGGCAGCGGTGCCCTGCCCTTCCTGGTGCCGCTGCTGCTGCAAGTGGCCCTGGGTTATTCACCGTCCCAGGCCGGGATGAGCATGCTGCCCCTGGCGGCGGCGGCCATGGTCGCCAAATCCGTGGCCCGGCCATTGATCGAGCGGCTGGGCTATCGCATCGTCCTGACCGGAAATACCCTGGCCCTGGGCGTGATGCTGGCGAGCATGGGGTTGGTCAGCGAACAGACCCCGTACTGGCTGCTGTTGGCGCAACTGGCGGTACTGGGGGCGATCAACTCGCTGCAATTCACAGCGATGAACACCGTGACCCTGATCGACCTGGACGATGCCAGCGCCAGCAGCGGCAACAGCCTGCTGTCCGTGGTGGCGCAACTGTCCTTGAGCCTCGGCGTCGCCTGTGCCGGCGCCCTGCTCGGCGGTTTTACGGCCCAGGTGGGTAACGATGGGGTCGACACGGTGCTGGGCGCGTTCCAACTGACGTTCGTGACGGTGGGGGTCATGGCGATGCTGGCGGCGACGATTTTCTCCCAGTTGTCGAAGCAGGACGGGCGGCGGCAGAAACGTCACGATGAGCATATCGAGCATTAACCCAGACTTGAGTGGCTTCGGTAAGTTTTTGTGGCGAGGGGATAAATCCCCTCGCCACAGGTTAATCACCCAGCCTTCCAAGAGCCCCATGGCTCGCACAGCTCGTCCAGAACTTTCGAAGAAAGTGGCACGAGGCTGCTACACTGCGCGACATTTTGTTTTGCAGGCCTGTCCCGTGACCACCATTGCCACCGCTTTCAACACTTTGCCGCTGTCCGCCGCCATGCTGGCTAACCTCGAATCTCTCGGTTATGCCCAGATGACGCCGATCCAGGCGCAGAGCTTGCCGGTGATCCTCAAGGGCCTGGACCTGATTGCCCAGGCCAAGACCGGCAGCGGCAAGACCGCGGCGTTCGGTATCGGCCTGCTGAATCCGATCAATCCGCGCTACTTCGGCTGCCAGGCGCTGGTCATGTGTCCGACCCGCGAATTGGCCGACCAGGTCGCCAAGGAAATCCGCCGCCTGGCCCGTGCCGAGGACAACATCAAGGTCCTGACCCTGTGTGGCGGCGTATCCTTCGGCCCGCAGATCGCCTCCCTCGAACATGGCGCCCACATCATTGTCGGCACACCGGGACGCATCCAGCAGCACCTGCGCAAAGGCTCGCTGGTACTCGACGGCCTCAACACGCTGATCCTCGACGAAGCCGACCGCATGCTCGACATGGGTTTCTACGACGCCATCGAAGACATCATCCAGCAGACCCCGGAGCGTCGCCAGACGCTGCTGTTCTCCGCCACGTACCCGGCGGGCATCAAGCAGCTGTCGTCCAAGTTCATGCGTGATCCGCAACAGGTGAAGGCCGAGGCACTGCATTCCGACACGCAGATCGAGCAGCGTTTCTACGAGATCTCCCCCGAGGAGCGCATGGATGCAGTGGTCAAGGTACTGGCGCACTTTCGCCCGGCCTCTTGCGTGGCGTTCTGCTTCACCAAGCAACAGGTCCAGGAAACCGTCGACCATCTGACGTCCAAAGGCATTTCCGCCGTCGGCCTGCATGGCGACCTGGAGCAGCGCGACCGCGACCAGGTGCTGGCGATGTTCGCCAACCGCAGTACGTCGGTGCTGGTGGCCACCGACGTGGCGGCCCGTGGCCTCGATATCGATGCCCTGGACATGGTGATCAACGTCGAGCTGGCCCGGGACTCGGAAATCCATATCCACCGCGTCGGCCGCACCGGCCGCGCAGGGGAAACCGGTGTTGCCATCAGCCTGGTAGCGCCCTCCGAAGCCCACCGCGCCCAGGCCATCGAGCAACTGCAAAAGGCACCGCTGAGCTGGGACCAGCTGGACAACCTCAAGCCCCAGGGCGGCGGCCCACTGCTGCCAGCCATGAGCACCCTGTGCATCGCCGCCGGTCGCAAGGACAAGGTTCGCCCCGGCGACATCCTCGGCGCCCTGACTGGCGACGCGGGCATCCCCGGCACCCAGGTCGGCAAGATCGCGATTTTCGATTTTCAGGCTTACGTGGCCGTTGAACGCGGGATCGCCAAACAGGCACTCAAGCGCCTGAACGAAGGCAAGATCAAGGGACGTTCGTTGCGGGTGCGAATCCTGTAACCATCCCAACCAACGAAGTTCCCCTGTGGGAGCGAGCCTGCTCGCGATTGCGGCGGGTCAGCCAACCTTTATTTGACTGACACACCGCAATCGCGAGCAGGCTCGCTCCCACAATGGGTTTTGTGGCGAGACTGAGAGGACACCGTTTTGCGCTCTACCGAAGTCGTGATCATTGGCGCTGGCGCCGCAGGGTTGATGTGCGCGTTGACCGCTGCGGGGCGCGGACGGCAGGTGATGTTGCTGGACCATGCCAACAAGGCCGGCAAGAAAATCCTCATGTCCGGCGGTGGACGCTGCAATTTCACCAATATGTACACCGAGCCGGGCAACTTCCTCTCGCAGAACCCGCACTTCTGCAAATCGGCCCTGGCCCGCTACACCCAATGGGACTTTATCGCCCTGGTGGCCAAGCACGGCGTGCCGTATCACGAGAAAAAACTCGGCCAGTTGTTCTGCGATAACAAGTCCAGCGACATTCTCGGCGTACTTCTGGACGAGTGCGAACAGGTCGGGGTCAATCTGCACCTGGACACCTCGATCGAGCACATCGAGAAAACCGACGGCGGCTATCGGCTGCAAACCACCCTCGGCGTCATCGCCTGCCAATCCCTGGTGATCGCCACCGGCGGCCTGTCGATCCCGACCCTGGGGGCAACCGGCTTTGGCTATCAGGTTGCCAGGCAGTTCGGCCACCAGCTATTGCCAACCCGCGCCGGCCTGGTGCCGTTCACCATTACTGATCAGCTCAAGGCCTTGTGCACCGAACTCTCGGGCACTTCGGTCGATTGCCTGGTGAGCTGCAACGACCAGAGTTTTCGCGAAAACATCCTGTTCACCCATCGTGGCCTCAGCGGTCCGGCCATCCTGCAGATCTCGTCGTTCTGGGAGCCGGGGGACACGGTGCAGATCAACCTGCTGCCGGACCACGACGTGCCCCAATGGCTGCAACAACAGCAGGCCGAGCGCCCCAACAGCGAACTGAAAACCCTCTTGGGCGAGTTGTTCACCAAGAAAATGGCCAACCTGCTGGCCGATACCTGGTTCGTCTCCAAACCCATGAAGCAATACGCCCACGCGGAACTGGCGGACATTGCCGAGAAACTGGCGAGCTGGAACGTCATCCCGGCCGGCACCGAAGGCTATCGCACCGCCGAGGTCACCCTGGGTGGCGTCGATACACGGGAAGTCTCATCCAAGACCATGGAGTCGCTGAAAAGCCCCGGGCTGTACTTCATCGGCGAAGTGCTGGACGTCACCGGTCACCTGGGCGGGTTCAACTTCCAGTGGGCCTGGGCTTCGGGCTATGCCGCCGCACAATACGTCTGACTACCTGTCCTGTGGGAGCGAGCCTGCTCGCGATAGCGGTGGTTCAGTTGGTAATGAATTGACTGACACGCCGCTATCGCGAGCAGGCTCGCTCCCACAGGGTTAAGTGTCGGATGACGGAACACTTTTTGCTGTCAGATGTGATCGCCGCCATTGCGTCGGCGTCATTACTGCCTCAATTTAGTGTCATCGCCCGTCAGGCCCTTGCATTTCATGTCATCGACCTCGTTCCGCCAGTCTCTGCGTCGCCTTTGGGCGTTGGATAAATTCAGTTATAGCGTGCGGGTGTTCATCGCCCTGACCGGCAGCATGGCGCTGTGCTGGTACCTGGATGAGATGACGCTGCTGATTCCCTTGTTCCTGGGCATCATCGCCAGCGCCCTGGCCGAGACTGACGACAACTGGCAGGGCCGCCTCAATGCGCTCGCCGTGACCCTGGTCTGCTTCACCGTCGCGGCATTGTCGGTGGAGCTGCTGTTTCCCTACCCCATCCTCTTCATCATCGCCTTTGCCCTGGCGAGTTTCGGCCTGACCATGCTCGGCGCCCTGGGCGAGCGCTATGGCGCGATTGCCTCGGCCACCTTGATCCTGTCGGTCTACACCGTGATTGGCGTGGACCAGCGCGGTGGCGCGGTCACCGATTTCTGGCACGAACCCTTGCTGTTGGTGGCCGGCGCGGCGTGGTACGGCATGCTCTCGGTGCTGTGGCATGTCTTGTTTTCCAACCAGCCGGTGCAACAGAGCCTGGCACGATTGTTCCGCGAGCTGGGGCGTTACCTGAAGCTCAAGTCGTCGCTGCTCGAGCCGGTCCGCCAGTTGGATATCGAAGCACGACGCCTGGAACTGGCCCAACAGAATGGCCGCGTGGTGGCGGCCCTCAACGCGGCGAAGGAAATCATCCTGCACCGCGTCGGCAACGGTCGTCCGGGCTCGAAGGTCAGTCGTTACCTGAAGTTGTACTTCCTGGCCCAGGATATCCATGAGCGTGCCAGTTCCTCCCACTACCCCTACAACGCCCTGGCCGAGGCGTTCTTTCACAGCGACGTGCTGTTCCGCTGCCAGCGCCTGCTGCGCCAGCAAGGCAAAGCCTGCCAGGCGCTGGCCGAATCGATCCAGATGCGCCAGCCGTTCGTCTACGATGATCGCTTCGCCGAGGCCTTGAACGACCTGCACGCGTCCCTGGAACACCTGCGTATCCAGAGCAATCCGGCCTGGCGTGGCCTCTTGCGTTCGTTGCGGGCCTTGTCGGCGAACCTCGGCACGCTTGATCGTTTGCTCAGCGACGCCAGCAACCCCGATGCCCTGGCCGACGCTACTGACAGCAGCCTGCTGGACCGCTCGCCACACAGCCTCAAGGATGTCTGGCTACGCCTGCGCACGCAGCTCACGCCAACTTCGCTACTGTTCCGTCATGCCCTGCGCCTGCCCCTGGCGCTGAGCGTTGGCTACGCGATGGTGCACTGGATTCACCCGTCCCAGGGCTACTGGATCGTCCTCACCACACTGTTCGTCTGCCAGCCCAACTACGGCGCCACCCGGCGCAAACTCGGTCAGCGGATCATCGGCACCGCCATTGGCCTGACAGTGGCCTGGGCGCTGTTCGACCTGTTCCCCAACCCGCTGGTGCAGTCGTGCTTCGCCATTGCCGCCGGGGTGGTGTTCTTCACCAACCGCACGACCCGCTACACCCTGGCGACCGCCGCGATCACCGTCATGGTGCTGTTCTGCTTCAACCAGGTCGGCGACGGCTATGGCCTGTTGCTGCCACGGTTGTTCGATACCTTGCTCGGCAGCCTGATCGCCGGCCTGGCGGTGTTCCTCTTCCTGCCGGACTGGCAGGGCCGCCGACTGAACAAGGTCCTGGCCAACACGCTGACCTGCAACAGCATCTACCTGCGCCAGATCATGCACCAGTACGCCGCCGGCAAAAGTGACGACCTGGCCTATCGCCTGGCCCGACGCAACGCCCACAACGCCGACGCGGCGTTGTCCACGACACTGGCGAACATGCTGATGGAGCCGGGGCATTTCCGTAAGGAAGCCGACGTCGGGTTCCGTTTCCTGGTGTTGTCCCACACCTTGCTCAGCTACCTGTCGGGCCTGGGTGCCCACCGGGGGACCGAACTGCCAACGGATGTGCGCGAGCAGTTGATAGACGGCGCGGGGGT
Organism: Pseudomonas sp. FG13; assembly: GCF_057809755.1. NCBI lineage: Bacteria > Pseudomonadati > Pseudomonadota > Gammaproteobacteria > Pseudomonadales > Pseudomonadaceae > Pseudomonas > Pseudomonas sp. FG13. The sequence continues at coordinate 80,850 of NZ_JBMDKO010000013.1, read as the reverse complement.
GAAGCTGGCCTCCAGCATCGACGAAATCGCCCAGGGACTGGCGACCAAAACGTCGATCGTGATCCAGAGTGACGAGGAAGAAGCCCTGGCCAACGAGCTTGAGCAGATGCCCGACGAAATTGATGAGGGCCAGCGGCTGGTGCAGACGCAACTGGCGTTGATCTGCCGTCAGCTCGGACCGTTGCGGACCTTGGCGGCGCATCTCATCAAGGATACGAGCGAGGCCTGAAAGCTGCGGCGGTCAATCGGGCCCCATCGCGAGCAGGCTCGCTCCCACAGGGGTATGCATTTCAATGTGGGAGCGAGCCAGCTCGCGATGGGGACCAGCATGGGCAGCGCAAAACTCGCTCACATACCGTGCATTTCCAGGATCCGCGCATAACTCCCATCCGCCTTCATCGCTGCGATCTCCCGATCGAACCCCGCCACGATCTGCTCATGTTCCGGGTTCTTCAGGCTGACCAGGATATGCAGGCTGTTTTCGCTCAACGGCTTGGGCAGGAACTCTACGGAATTACGCACCTTGGGCGATTCGCGGGCCAGGTAATAACGAGCGACATACTCGTCTTCCAGGGTCAACTTCACGCGGTCGGCAGCCACCATGCGCACCGCCATCGCAAAGTTATGCACGGGGACCTTCTGCATTTGCTGGTCCTCATCGAACGTCTTGGAATAGGCATAACCGCGAACCACGGCAATGGGGTAATCGTATAGCTGTTGCAGGCTGTCGAACTGGATCGGAGCGTCCTTGCGCTTGAGAAAGCGCACGCGGTTGAGCAGGTATTCGGCCGAGAACTGGCCTATATGAGTGCGCTCCTCGCTGTACCAGGCGTTGACCAACACGTCATAACGCCCTTCGCCGATGCCCAGCATCGCCCGGGCCCAAGGCACCTGTTCAAACTCGGTGGCATAACCGGCTCGCGCCAGGGCGGTGCTGACGATATCGGTCGCCAGGCCACCATTGACCAGCGTTGAGTCGGTAAAGGGTGGCCATCCATCCGCAACCAGGCGCAATTTCTGCGCACAGGCGTTGTGACTCAACAACAGCAACCCAATCAAAACAAGAGCTCGGTGCAATCGCGGCATGCCATACATCCTTGAAGGTTGCGAAGCCCATGTTTTTTGCCGAAATTCGGGAGATAAACAGAGACATCCCACCTAACATTAGCTCATTGAAACCGCTGCGCAGCGCTTGCACGAAGATTACATAAAGACGACAACGCTGCGAAAGCAGAATGATGGCAATTTGGCCTTTATCACATATTTTCGCTCACCCGGAAAAGAGACTTCCAGGCGCAACGCACTTAATATCGTGCCTCGGGCTCCTCAGGAAATTCACAACATGGACATCGATTGGGTCTGCAAACACCACAGTGACCTGAGCAAGGAACAGCTGTACGCCATTCTCAAATTGCGCGCCGACGTGTTCGTCGTCGAGCAGAACTGCGCCTATCCGGACGTCGACGGGCTAGACCTGGAAGGCGACACGTTCCACCTGATGGCCTGGCGGGATAACCACCTCGTGGCCTACCTGCGCCTGCTCGATCCTCATTCCCAGAACAGCGACGTGGTCATCGGCCGCGTGATCATCGCCCCTGAGGCACGGGGACAAGGGCTGGGACATACCTTGATGGAGCACGGGCTCAAGCACGCCGAGAAGAACTGGCCTGGCACGTCGATTTCATTGTCGGCGCAAGCGCATCTGCAGGGGTATTACGGGCGGTATGGATTTGAAGTGGTGGGGGTCGAATACCTGGAGGATGGTATCCCGCACATAGGCATGCATCGACCTTGAGGCTATCGTCGCGAGCAGGCTCGCTCCCGCATTTGAAACACATCCCCCTGTGGGAGCGAGCCTGCTCGCGATGGGGCCAGTACAACCACTATCCCTATCAGGGGTAGTCGAGCACCGCCTTGATCCGTGGCAGATTGGCCTCGATCCACCCTCGATCAATCGCCCCCCAATCGCGGATCCGATAGCCTCCGGCATGGTTGCGGGCACCTTCCTGCTGCTCGAACTCGCACACGATATCCAGGTCCGCCAGCGCCGCGACGGTGTCCTGGGCGGTGCGTCGAGGCATGCCGGTCGCTTCCATGAGCGCCGGGACATTGCTGGCCACGCCGCTGTCGATCAGGTAAGCCACATACAAGCGGCGATAGAAGCTGCTCTTGGTCTTGCTGACATCCATCCGGTCATTCCTTCGGTTGTTGCAGATCGCGCCAGGTCAGGTACACCCGCAGGTCGAATTCCAGCTGGTGATACCCCGGGAGCATGTGCTCGCAGAGTTGGTAGAACGCCTTGTTGTGGTCCGATTCCTTGAAGTGGGCCAGTTCATGCACCACGATCATGTTCAGGAACTCGGGCGCTGCGTCCTTGAACAGCGACGCAATGCGGATTTCCTTCTTCGCCTTGAGCTTGCCACCCTGTACCCGCGAAACCGCAGTGTGCAGACCAAGGGCACGATGGGTCAGGTCGAGGCGGTTGTCGAACAACACTTTGTCGATGGCCGGCGCATTACGCAGGTACTGTTGCTTGAGCTCCAGCGCATAACTGTACAGCGCCTTGTCGCTCTGGATCGGATGTCGGCCCGGATAGCGCTGGTGCAGGTAATCCCCCAGGCGATCCTGGGCAATCAACTGCTGCACCTGGGCTTGCAGCGCGGCGGGGTAGGCCTGGAGGTACTTGAGCGCGGTCATCGAGCGGCAATACTGTGGAAAAAGATCGCCAGTGTAGCGAACTCAGACCGTTAGCGCGCCCCAGTCAAAGGGTCTGGCGAACGCATCGGTGTCTGCCGCCGTCAAGGGGCGCGCCACGAGGAATCCCTGCACATACTCACAGCCATGGTCCTTGAGCCACTGATATTGCTCCAGGGTTTCCACACCTTCGGCGATTACCCGCAAGCCCAATTGCGTGCACAGATCGATCACCGAGGCCGCCAGGGCCGCATCGCGCGGCGAATCCGGCAATCGGGCGATCAGGTGCCGGTCGAGCTTGAGGGTATCGAGCTCAAGGTCACGCAAATGAGTCAGGGAGCACGGTCCCGAGCCGAAGTCATCCAGCGCCACCCGCACCCCGAGATGGCGCAGCAGCCGCAACTGCTTCTGGGTTTCGTCGGGATTGCGCATCAGCGCGTCCTCGGTTACCTCGACCTCCAGTTGCCGGGGCTTCAGGGCATGGCGCTCCAGGACCTGACGCAACTCGGTCACCAGGTTCGGCATGCCGAACTGGGTACTGCTCAAGCTCACCCCCAGCACCAGGTCATCGGCGAAATTTCGCTCCCAGACTTTGCGCTGGGCCGCGCTACGATGGTAAATCCAACTGCCTAGCCGGCTGATCAGCCGCGCTTCCTCCAACAAAGGCAGGAACAGACCCGGCGGCACATCGCCGACGCTCGGGTGCTGCCAGCGCAACAACGCCTCGAAGCCACGAATCCGCCCATCGTGGATATTCACCTGGGGCTGGTAGACCATATTGAAGTCGCGGTTCTCGATGGCCGAGCGCACGCTCTCCTCGAGCATCAGCCGTGAACGGGCTCGACCGTTCATTTCGTGGTCATAAAAACGATATTGCTGGCGGCCGGCACGCTTGGCTTCGTACATGGCAATGTCGGATGCGCGCAACAAACCGTCCAGATTGGCGCCGCAATCCGGGTAGGTCGCAATGCCGATACTGGCCCCCAACGCCACATCCATGCCTTCGATCTGCTGGCAGATCGCGACCCGTTCGATGAGTTTTTCCGCGATCTTGGCCGCCTGCTCCGGGAGCTCCAGGTCCAGCAGGGCCGTGAATTCGTCACCGCCCAACCGCGCCAGGATGTCGAAGGGACGCAGACAGGCTTTCAATTGTTCCGAGACCCAGCGCAACACCCGGTCACCGGCATCGTGCCCCAACGAGTCGTTGACGCGCTTGAAGCCGTCGAGGTCGAGGTACAACAGCACCCAGTTGCTTTCCAGTCGCTCGCTGCGCATCAGCAGGTTTTCGGCGGTCTGATAGAACCCCCTGCGGTTAAGCAAACCGGTCAGCGGATCCGTGACGGCCTGGAATTCGAGTTGCTGGTGCAAGTGCCGGATTACGGACATGTCCTGGAGTGTCACCACCATGGCCTTCTGTTCCGCGGGCAGCGGGGCGCAGGACAAGGCCACCGACACCTGTTGACCGGGCGCGGTGCGCAGGATCGCATCGTGCAGACGCCAGGTCTGGCCACGGCAATAGGCAGCATGAATATCGGAGTCGGCCCATTGTGGAATGTGGGGTTTCTGCAGGTAATCCAGGAAGGGCGTCCCCTGCAACTGCTCGGCCGTTGCATTGAGCAGACGGCAAGTGGATGGGTTGGCGAAACGGATGCAGCCGGCCTCGTCCACCACGAGGATCCCCTCGGCCGCGTTGTCCAGCACCGAGGCGTTGAACGCTCTGGCAGCCTCCAGGTCCTGGCTCAGGCGCTGCAAAGCCCGGCGATTGCGCTGGTGCTCCAGCAACGCTTGCACCTTGGGCTTGAGGATCTGCGGATCGAAGGGTTTGAACAGATAGTCCACCGCGCCACTGGCATAGCCTTTGATCACCGCATCCTGGGATTGCTCATTGGCGGTCAGGAAAATGATCGGCGTGAGGCGCGTGCGCTGGCTGCCGCGCATCAGGCGCGCCACTTCGAAACCGTCCATGTCCGGCATCTGCACATCCAGCAGAACCAGGTCGATGTCATGTTCGAGCAGCAGGTCAAGGGCCTCGACACCCGAGGTTGCGGTCATGACTTGCCAATCCTGACGCTGCAACAACGCTCGCATGCTGAGCAGATTTTCAGGGTAATCATCAACAATCAAAAGGACGGAGTTGTTTTCACCAAGCGTAGGTTGCGCGCATTCCATGCTGCTTCTCTTATCGGGGCGCCATGTCCGTTTTTCGTAGCAAAACGGACAAATACTGTGATCTCACTCTAGACCGTGATTTTGAAAAGCAGTAGGTGTCATCACGCCATCATCCCGACAATGCCCGAAATAGCCGACTAACGGTCACCCTTCTCGGGCACAGAAACTGCAATAGACCACAGTGACGATCACTTGACGTCAATCATTCGCCGCAAAACGACAACAAGCTCAAACCGGTGCTATCAGGACGCCCCAACTCGCGGGCTAGAGCCTCGCGTTGTTGCGCCTAACATTTCACTGCAGGAACTGAACATGATCGACCTTAACACTTGGAATTTGAGCATCCCCGAAGGCAGCCCGGCGATGACCATCGAAACCCCTCGCCTCGCGCAAGGGTTCAAGGATCAGTACTTCAACGCCGAAACCGGCACGGTATTTTTCTGGGCGCCGGTGACCGGCACCAAGACCGAGAACGCGATCTACCCCCGTAGCGAACTGCGGGAAACCTACAGCGACGGTACCCTGCGAAACTGGCTGTACTCGGCGGCGGACAACACCCTGCGAGCGACGATAACCGTCAACCAGGTGCCCAGCAGCGGCAAGATCGTGATTGGCCAGATCCACACCAAGAACAGCACCAGTCCCTTGGTGAAACTGGAATACCAGTACAAGACCTACAGCACCACCGGCAACATCGTTGCCAAGGTACGGATGCGTCCCGACGACGAAACAGGCCAGGTCATCACCATTGCCACCGGCGTGAAGCTCGACCGTGCCTTCTCCTACATGATCCATCTCAGCCCGAAAGGTGCACTGGGCATTACCGCGGCGGGTTACAACTGGAGGACGACTATCGATCCGACCTGGAAAGACAAACCTCTGTACTTCAAGGCGGGCGTGTATGTCCAGGACAACACCGGCTACCCCACCGAGGGCGGAAAAGTGACGTTCAGCCTACTGGAAATCAAACACGTCACCCTCTGAATGTTGCGCCACCTGTGAAGGCATCCGTCTGCGGGTGCCTTTTTTTTTGTGCATGAAAGGCAAAGCGTCAAATGGCCATCGCCCAATTGTTCCGAGAAAAATCCAACTAGCCGACCAACGGTCATCCGCCTCGGGCACAAAAGCGGCAAACGCCACTCTGACGGACTGTTGACGCCAACCCTCCGCCGGACGAACGTGCCAAATACCCGTTCGAGCCCCCTTCTGGCCTCAGCAAAAGCGCGTCTTAGAGCCTCCGGCTGTGGCGTAAATCATTTCTTCTTCTCAGAAAGGATCCGAACATGGTCGATCTTGCAACCTGGAACCTGAGCATCCCTGAAGGCAGTCCGCCGAAAACCATCGAAACCCCTCGGCTGGTGGATGGATTCCGGGACAAATATTTCAACTCCGAAGGCAGCACCGTGTATTTCTGGTCGCCCGTCACCGGGACCAAGACCGAAAACGCGATCTACCCACGCAGCGAATTGCGCGAGACCTACAGGGACGGAACCTTGCGCAACTGGCTGTATCCCGATGCCGATAACAAATTGAGCGCGACCCTGGTCGTCAATCAGGTGCCCAGCAGCGGCAAGATCGTGATCGGTCAGATTCATGCCAAGGACAGCAGCAAACCCATGGTGAAACTGGAATACCAGTACAAGGACGCCAGTGACACCGGCGACATCGTCGCCAAAGTCCGCATGCGCCCCGATGACAGCAAGGGCCGGGTCGTCACAGTCGCCAGCGGCGTGAAACTTTCTCAGGCGTTCTCTTACCGGATCCACCTGGATCGTACCGGCGACCTGGGTATCACCGCGGCAGGTCGTAGCTGGTATACCACCATCAGCTCTACCTGGCGGGTCAAGCCGCTGTATTTCAAGGCTGGCGTGTACGTGCAGGACAACACGGGCTATACCAGCGAAGGCGGAAAAGTGACGTTCAGCAAGCTGGATATCGATCACAACACCTGATATCGCCTCAGGCGCCGCAGCAGCGAAATGCTGCGCGCTTGCCCTTCTGAAAATCTCGTAGGAATCCGCTCTTCGTGGCGAGGGGACGTGGCTCCTAGTGGCCTGTGTGGCTAATTCGAATACTCAAATTAACCGTACAGGCCACTAGAGCCAATATTTAGAGAGGTACTGGCGCTCGAACGGCACTTCTGCGTATAACCAAGTGGTTCCAAGCGCCAGGAGATTACCGTCCGAGGTCAGGGCTAAACGACTGACCTGCTCAAAAAAGCCGCCGTCGAGAGTGTGTATCCAGCCCAGATGTCCGGGGCTTCCATCAAAGTTTGGAAAACCGAAGCTGTGGTCATCGGCACCGTTCTTCTCCAAACGAAACAGCACCGCCGCTTCTAATCCAGCCGATCGTCCGCCTACCACGATCCTGCCGTCGGCTTGAATGGCGACAGAGCTCGCCTCCCCGCAGTCGATGCCCCGCTCTATCGCCACAAGCGGTTGTCCGTCGTTGAACGTGCCATCGAGGGTCCCATCGCTGTTGAGGCGCAGGACAACTGCATCGGTGGTATGCATGCCGTCAATGCCGATTCTTCCAGCCACCACCAGTTTTCCATCAGACTGCAACGCGAGAGCATGTAGCACTGCGGGGCGCCCGTCACCGGGCGCGAAAGTGACGTACCCCCCACTTCCAAAGGTCGGCTCCGGGCTTCCATCGAATCGGTACTTGGCAACCAATGCACTTCCCCCATCGATAACGCCCGTAGCGACGATGTGCCCACTTTCCATGACGACCAGCGGTCCGCGCAAACCCGCGGGTGCCAGAAGCACGACGCCCTCCTGACCGAAGGAATGATCAATGTCGCCATTGACAGTGAAGCGCATGAGCCACGATGTTCCGCTTGAGTACGGCTGACTACGACCAGAAGCAATCACTTGGCCATCAGGCAAGAGACCGATAGTCGTGGTCATGTTCATGCCGACGGGAATCGGCGCAGAAGCGAAGCCACCTTCACCAAAATCAAGATCGAGCGCGCCTTGCGAAGTGACGCGCATCAAGCGCACGGTCAATTGTTCCCGTTCCAAGCCGTAGATTAGAACTTTGCCATTCGCCAGAATCGCAACATCCGTAACAATGAAGAAACCCGAATCATCCATTTGCAAACCGCCACCATTTCCATAACCTTGATCGGGTTCGCCATCCGCTGTAAAACGCCACAGCTCCAATCGCAGGCCTGGAGCCATGAACGCTACGAAAATCTTTCCATCCGGCAGCTGGACAGCCGGCCCGGGAAAGCGTTCGGTTTCGACGCCGCTTGGGGGTGGAAAAACCAGTAGACCATGGTCAGCAAAGGCTTCATACGGGCTGCCGGGGTGCAAGGGATCGATCTGGTTCATGGTCATGCTCTCCTAGGCCTGTAGCTTGTTGAACGACCTCTCGGCCGCACGTCTGGCCGTGAACAGTGGACTCCATGATCAAGCCCATTTCATATCCACCTTTGTCGAGGGTGATGGTCAAGCCGAAGTGTCAGTCATGATTTGCAAATGGGCTACTGTCAGCATTGACAGATATATAGAAGGCTTTCGAATACAACAGCTACCCAAAAGAACCAAAGCATTTAAGCGTTTGCCAGATTAAAGACAGACGAGAGAAGGCGTAATTGCGGAGGTACTTTTTTCGGCACCTAACGACACTGGAGAAGCTGCTCTATACACATCGAATATAAAATAAGCCGAAAAGTACAATAACCTATAAAAAACTGTCATATGTAACAGTAGCCTTCAATATAGCAACGCTTCAGGCTGGCTCCACCCCGTTTGTAAACGGAGGCCCATTCAAAGGGAGCTTATCTATGAAAAATAAACTACTGATCCTTGCATCGACCCTGTTGATGGGCACAGCCGCCCATGCGCAGGCCGCCTGCGATGCAACACTCGTCAAGGACCTTATCGGCAAAAAGTTTGACGCCGCTACCGAGAAGGATGCAAAGGCTCGAGCGGGAGCGGATATCGTAAGAAGCACACCGCCAGGAGGGATGTTTGTAACTAAAGATGGAGCAAACATTAATCGTCTTAGCATCATGGTCGACGAAGAAGGCAAGATAAAGAGCATCACCTGTAATTAGCCCAAATCCCAGGCATAAAAAACCCGCATTGATCAATGCGGGTTTTTAAGTCTAAGGTTTAGTTGACCTTGGCGTTCAACTCACCTTTCAAGTAACGCTGGAACATCGCTTCCATGGAGATCGGCTTGATCTTCGAAGCATTACCCGCCGTACCAAAGGCCTCATAACGCGCAATGCACACATCACGCATCGCAGTCACGGTCGCGCCAAAGAACTTGCGCGGATCGAACTCGCTCGGGTTGGTCGCCATCAAGCGGCGCATGGCACCGGTGGACGCCAGGCGCAGGTCGGTGTCGATGTTGACCTTGCGCACGCCGTGCTTGATGCCTTCGACGATTTCTTCGACCGGCACACCGTAGGTTTCCTTGATGTCGCCACCGTACTGGTTGATGATCGCCAGCCACTCCTGCGGCACCGAGGACGAGCCGTGCATCACCAGGTGGGTGTTGGGGATGCGCTTGTGGATTTCCTTGATGCGGTCGATCGCCAGCACGTCACCGGTGGGCGGCTTGGTGAACTTGTAGGCGCCGTGGCTGGTGCCGATGGCGATGGCCAGGGCGTCGACCTGGGTTTTCTTGACGAAGTCGGCGGCTTCTTCCGGGTCGGTCAGCATCTGGCTGTGATCCAGCACGCCTTCGGCACCGATACCGTCTTCTTCACCGGCCATGCCAGTTTCCAGCGAACCCAGGCAACCCAGCTCACCTTCCACCGACACACCGCAGGCGTGGGCCATGGCAACGGTTTGTTGGGTGACGCGTACGTTGTATTCGTAGTCAGTCGGAGTCTTGCCGTCTTCGCCCAGGGAACCGTCCATCATTACCGAGCTGAAACCCAGTTGGATGGAGCGCTGGCAGACGTCAGGGCTGGTGCCGTGGTCCTGGTGCATGCACACCGGGATGTGCGGAAACTCTTCGATTGCCGCCAGGATCAGGTGACGCAGGAACGGCGCACCAGCGTATTTGCGGGCGCCAGCCGAAGCCTGGACGATCACCGGAGAGTCGGTCTTGTCAGCGGCTTCCATGATGGCGCGCATCTGCTCAAGGTTGTTGACGTTAAAGGCTGGGACGCCGTAGCCGAATTCGGCTGCGTGGTCCAGCATCTGACGCATGCTGATAAGTGCCATTGTGTGTCTCTCCCGTCGAGGGTCGTTAATCGTACCAGCCTGCCGTAGCGGCGGCGGCTATTCAAGTCATTGCGGGTCGGGGTTAGCCCTCGACCGCGAATTCGGTGTTACCTGTCTCTTCAGCGTTCACAGAACCCTGTGGGAGCGAGCCTGCTCGCGATAGCGGTAGATCAGTCGACATCCGATTGGATGATATATCGCTATCGCGAGCAGGCTCGCTCCCACATGAGTCCATGGGTTCAATTACTGCGCCTTGCAACCCCGACCAATCAAATCATTGGTGGCAACCCAGTACGCCAGGCCTTCGTCACCATTGATGTGGAACGCCAGCATGTCGTCGCTGTACAGCGCGCCCGACGCACCCGGCTCCTGCTTCAGGCGGTAAACCTGCTCGGCCCCGCCGAGGCGCACGTCGACGGCCTTGCGGGTGCCATCGGTATAGCGCCAGAGCACCTTGGCCTCGCTGTCACACGTCCAGGTCGTCCAACCTGCCACGGGCTCGGACGCGCTCGAAAAACCCAACTGCGCGCAACCGGCCAGCAATGCCAACGCCACAACGGCGATCAAGCCTTTCATCCGTGTTCCTCGACCGGCGACGCATGCCGCCAGCCATGAGTTAAAGGGTCAGACCCGTCAAGGACAACCATGTTCCTTGGTCGGGGTTTGCGTTTCGTATTTGTCCAGACCATCCGGCCCGGAACGCTTGTTCAGCACCGGGTTGGTTTCCGCCTGCCAGTCCGCCTGGTAGCAGCCAGGCTCCGGATCGCTGGCGGCCGGTTCCGGCGTCGCTTGCGGGTGACTCCCGCAAGCGGCCAGGGCCGCGGTCAACAACAAAAGCGTCCACGTCTTGACCATAAAAACACTCCCTTGCCTGGTCAATGCAGCCTCAGGCCTTGGCCCGGCTTTCCAGGACTTCAACCGCTGGCAGCACCTTGCCTTCGACGAACTCGAGGAACGCACCGCCGCCCGTGGAGATGTAGGAGATCTGTTCGGCCACGCCATATTTGTCGATCGCCGCCAGGGTGTCACCGCCACCCGCGATGGAGAACGCAGCGCTGTCGGCGATGGCCTGGGCCAGGACCTTGGTGCCGTTGCCGAACTGGTCGAACTCGAACACACCGACCGGGCCGTTCCACAGAATAGTCTTGGAAGATTTCAACAGTTCGGCAAAGTTGGCCGCCGTCTGCGGGCCGATGTCCAGGATCATGTCGTCGTCGGCCACATCAGCGATGGCCTTGACGGTAGCAGCAGCGCTTTCAGCGAATTCCTTGGCAACCACCACGTCCACTGGCAGCGGCACGCTGACCTTGGCGGCGATTTCGCGGGCGGTGTCCAGCAGATCCGGTTCGTACAGGGACTTGCCGACCGGGTGACCGGCTGCGGCGAGGAAGGTGTTGGCAATACCGCCGCCGACGATCAACTGGTCGCAGATCTGGCTCAGGCTGTTCAGCACGTCGAGTTTTGTCGACACCTTGGAACCAGCGACGATGGCCGCCATCGGCTTGGCCGGCGCGCCCAGGGCCTTGCCCAATGCATCCAGTTCAGCGGCCAGCAGCGGGCCGGCCGCGGCGACCTTGGCGAACTTCGCCACGCCGTGGGTCGAACCTTCGGCACGGTGGGCGGTGCCGAAAGCGTCCATCACGAATACGTCGCACAAGGCTGCGTATTGCTGGGCCAGCTCATCGGCGTTCTTTTTCTCGCCCTTGTTGAAGCGCACGTTTTCGAACAGCACGACATCACCGGCCTTCACGTCGACACCGCCCAGGTAATCAGCCACCAGCGGCACTTCGCGCCCCAGGGCACGGCTCAGGTAGTCGGCCACGGGCTTGAGGCTGTTTTCGGCCGAGAACTCGCCTTCGGTCGGACGGCCCAGGTGGGAGCAGACCATCACGGCCGCACCTTTTTCCAAGGCCAGCTTGATGGTCGGCAGCGAAGCCAGGATACGCGCGTCGCTGGTGACAACACCGTCCTTGACAGGGACGTTGAGGTCTTCGCGGATCAGTACGCGCTTACCTTGCAGATCGAGGTCGGACATCTTCAACACGGTCATGGGTCGCAATTCCTGGATAACTGTTTAGGGAGCAGATTGGTTGGAAACAGAGGCCGCCGTCTGCAGATAATGTTCGGCAACATCGAGCATTCGGTTGGCAAACCCCCATTCGTTGTCGAACCAGGCCAGGATGTTCACCAGCCGCGGGCCGGATACACGGGTCTGGCTGGCATCGACGATGGCCGAATGTGGGTCATGGTTAAAATCACAACTGGCATGAGGCAACTCGGTGTAGGCCAGCAAGCCTTTGAGCGGGCCGCGGGTAGCAGCTTCGCGCAGGATACGGTTGACTTCGGTGGCGTCGGTATCGCTCACGGTCTGCATCGTCATATCGAGGCAGGACACGTTGACCGTCGGCACCCGCACGGCTTTGGCCTGAATTCTCCCCGCAAGTTCCGGCAGCAGCCGTTCAATGCCTCGCGCCAGACCAGTGGACACCGGAATCACCGACTGGAACGCCGAGCGGGTGCGGCGCAAGTCTTCGTGATGGTAGGCGTCGATCACCGGCTGATCGTTCATCGCCGAATGGATTGTGGTGATCGACACGTATTCCAGGCCAATGGCCTGATCCAACAGGCGCAACAGCGGCACGCCGCAGTTGGTGGTGCAGGAGGCATTGGATACCAGCAGTTCGTGACCGGTCAGGCAATCCTGGTTGACGCCGTAGACGATGGTGGCGTCCACATCCGCCTCACTGGCCATCGGCTGGGAAAACAGCACCCGCGGCGCACCGGCAGCGAGGAAACGCTCACCGTCTTCGCGGGTGTGGTAGGCCCCGGAACACTCGAGCACCAGATCGACGCCCAAGGACGCCCAATCGATGCCTTCGGGGGTGGCACTGCGCAGGACTTTCACGCAGTTGCCCTTAATGTGCAGACAATCGCCCTCGACCCGCACTTCGCCGGGGAACCGGCCATGGGTGGAGTCGAAGCGTGTCAGGTATTCGATGCTGGCCATGTCGGCCAGATCGTTGATGGCCACGATTTCGAAGCCGGCCTCTGCCCCTCGCTCGAACAACGCACGCAAGACGCAACGACCAATCCGGCCGTAGCCGTTGAGTGCAACTTTGTAGGAACGCGGTTGGGGCATGGGGTCTCTGACCTGAGTGAATCCATGAATATGGCGCTGAACATTGGATTGCCATCGCGGGCAAGCCTTGCTCCCACAGGTTGGCATTTCCCTGTGGAAGTGCACATCCTGTGGGAGCAAGGCTTGCCCGCGATAGCGTCAGAACAGGCGATACATTCCTGGGCTTAGTCTTCCAGCAATTCTTCAGCCTGACCCAGGATGTTTTCCAGGGTGAAACCGAATTCCTCGAACAACGCCGGGGCAGGCGCCGACTCGCCGTAGGTGGTCATGCCGATCACGCGGCCTTCCAGGCCCACGTACTTGTACCAGTAATCGGCATGGGCAGCCTCGATAGCGATTCGGGCGCTGACCTGCAGTGGCAATACCGACTGCTTGTAGCCGGCGTCCTGGGCATCGAACACGCTGGTGCAAGGCATGGACACTACGCGCACGTTGCGGCCCTGCTCGGTCAGCTTGTCGTAGGCCTGGACAGCCAGGCCGACTTCGGAACCGGTGGCGATCAGGATCAGCTCAGGCTCGCCGATGCAATCCTTGAGCACATAACCGCCACGGGCGATCTCGTCGATCTGGCCGACTTCGCGGGCCTGATGCTGCAGGTTCTGACGGGAGAAGATCAGCGCCGACGGGCCGTCGTTGCGTTCGATGGCGTACTTCCAGGCCACCGCCGATTCCACGGCGTCGCATGGGCGCCAGGTGTCCAGGTTCGGGGTGCAACGCAGGCTTGCCAGTTGCTCGATCGGCTGGTGAGTCGGACCGTCTTCACCCAGGCCGATGGAGTCGTGGGTGAATACGTAGAGCACGCGCTTCTTCATCAAGGCCGACATGCGCACGGCATTGCGGGCGTATTCCATGAACATCAGGAAGGTGGCGCCGTAAGGCACCAGGCCGCCGTGCAGCGCAACGCCGTTCATGATCGCACTCATGCCGAACTCACGAACGCCGTAGTACATGTAGTTGCCGCTGGCGTCTTCGGCGGTGACGCCCTTGCAGCCTTTCCACAAGGTCAGGTTGGAACCGGCCAGGTCGGCCGAACCGCCCAGCAGTTCCGGCAGCAATGGACCGAAAGCATTCAGGGTGTTCTGGCTGGCCTTGCGGCTGGCAATGGTTTCGCCCTTGGCCGCGACTTCGGCGATGTAGGCCGAGGCTTTTTCGGCGAAGTCGGCCGGCAGTTCACCGCTGAGGCGACGTACCAGTTCGTTGGCCAGCGCAGGGAACTCGGCGGAGTAGGCAGCGAAACGCTGATCCCAGTCGGCTTCGAGGGCACGGCCCTTTTCCTTGGCATCCCATTCGGCGTAGATGTCTGCCGGAATCTCGAACGGACCGTGCTCCCACTTCAACGCAGCGCGGGTCAGGGCGATTTCCTCGGCACCCAGGGGAGCGCCGTGGCAGTCTTCCTTGCCTTGCTTGTTCGGCGAGCCGAAACCGATGGTGGTCTTGCAGCAGATCAGGGTCGGCTGGGCGCTCTTGCGGGCCGTCTCGATGGCGGTCTTGATCTCTTCCGGATCGTGGCCATCGACGTTACGGATCACCAGCCAGTTGTAGGCTTCGAAACGTTTCGGCGTGTCATCGGTGAACCAGCCTTCGACTTCACCGTCGATGGAAATGCCGTTGTCGTCGTAGAAAGCGATCAGCTTGTCCAGGCCCAGGGTGCCGGCCAGGGAAGCGACTTCGTGGGAAATACCTTCCATCATGCAGCCATCACCGAGGAACACATAGGTGTGGTGATCGACAACGTTATGACCCGGACGGTTGAACTGAGCTGCCAGGACTTTTTCCGCCAGGGCGAAGCCCACGGCATTGGCCAGGCCCTGACCCAGTGGACCGGTGGTGGTTTCCACGCCTGGGGTGTAGCCGTATTCGGGGTGACCCGGGGTGCGGCTGTGCAATTGACGGAAGTTCTTCAGGTCATCGATCGACAGATCGTAGCCGGTCAGGTGCAGCAGCGAGTAGATCAACATCGAGCCGTGGCCGTTGGACAGCACGAAGCGGTCACGGTCAGCGAAGGATGGATTGCTCGGGCTGTGTTTGAGGTAGTCGCGCCACAGCACCTCGGCGATATCCGCCATGCCCATCGGGGCACCTGGGTGGCCGCTGTTGGCTTTCTGCACGGCATCCATGCTGAGGGCACGAATGGCATTGGCACGCTCACGACGGCTGGGCATCGCTGATCTCCTGGGTTTGAATAACGAAACTGAAAAAAGGCGTGCATTTTCCCTCACCCACCCGCCCGGGGCAATGAGAGATAGTCATCCAGAGCGGTTTTTCCGGTGGATAAAGTCGCTTTCGCCAGGTGAAACCTTTCCGCTGATGGTGTGTAGAGTAAAGCCCGTTTCCAGAAGTGCCATTTATCGAGCAATATCAAAACTTTTTGATATTGACCTTGCGGTGTTCCAGACCCATCACTAGACTGCCGCCCTATGAACTTACGCGTGCCGTCCATTCGCCATGAAGACAGCGATGAACTGGCGGCCCTTTGCAAGG
The DNA here is from genome assembly GCF_057809755.1 of Pseudomonas sp. FG13. Lineage (NCBI taxonomy): Bacteria > Pseudomonadati > Pseudomonadota > Gammaproteobacteria > Pseudomonadales > Pseudomonadaceae > Pseudomonas > Pseudomonas sp. FG13. Next base: position 65,181 of record NZ_JBMDKO010000013.1, on the reverse strand, counting down.
CCGGCGGTGATCCGCTGCGGCTCAATGTATTGCGTGCACTGGCCAACGATTCGTTCGGCGTGCTGGAGCTGGCGCAGATCTTCGGCATCGGCCAATCTGGCATGAGCCATCACCTCAAGGTCCTGGCCCAGGCCGACCTGGTGGCAACCCGCCGCGAAGGCAACGCCATTTTCTACCGCCGCGCCCTGCCTCACACCGATCTGTTGGGTGGCAAGTTGCATGCGGCATTGCTGGACGAAGTGGACGAGCTGCACCTGCCGGCGGACGTGCAGGCGCGCATCGCCCAGGTGCACGGGCAACGGGCCGCAGCCAGCCAGGATTTTTTCGCACGGGTAGCGGAAAAGTTCCGGGCCCAGCAGGACCTGATCGCGGGACTGCCGCAATACCGTGAGAGCGTCGTGGCGCTGCTCGACAAGCTGAGCTTCGGGCCTGCCGCCACCGCCATTGAAGTGGGTCCCGGCGACGGTGCCTTCCTGCCGGAACTGGCGCGGCGCTTCAGCCAGGTGACGGCGCTGGACAACAGTCCGGCCATGCTCGAACTGGCGCGCCAGGTATGCGAACGTGAACAGCTGACTCATGTCAGCCTGCAACTGGCCGATGCCTTGGAAGGTGTAAGTCTGCAGGCCGATTGCGTCGTATTGAATATGGTACTGCATCATTTTGCCGCACCGGCCGATGCGCTCAGGCACATGGCCGGCCTGCTGCAACCAGGCGGTAGCCTGTTGGTGACAGAGTTATGCAGCCACAACCAGAGTTGGGCCAGGGAGGCCTGCGGTGATCTATGGTTGGGGTTTGAACAGGACGATCTGGCCCGTTGGGCCACCGCTGCGGGCCTCGTGCCCGGGGAAAGCCTCTATGTAGGCTTACGTAATGGTTTCCAGATCCAGGTTCGCCATTTTCAGCGACCGGCTGGCGACACTCACCATCGGTAACTTGTAGGAAAACATCGAGATGAGCGAATACTCCCTTTTCACCTCCGAGTCCGTGTCTGAAGGGCATCCGGACAAAATCGCCGACCAGATTTCTGATGCGGTGCTGGACGCCATCATTGCTGAAGACAAGTTCGCCCGCGTGGCGTGCGAGACTCTGGTGAAAACGGGCGTGGCGATCATCGCCGGCGAAGTCACTACCTCGGCCTGGGTCGACCTGGAACAGATCGTCCGCGACGTCATCCTGGGCATCGGCTACAACAGCTCCGACGTCGGCTTCGACGGCGCGACCTGCGGCGTGATGAACATCATCGGCAAGCAATCGGTGGACATCGCCCAAGGCGTTGACCGCAGCAAGCCGGAAGACCAGGGTGCTGGCGACCAGGGCTTGATGTTCGGCTATGCCAGCAACGAAACCGACGTGCTGATGCCAGCCCCGATCACCTTCTCGCACCAACTGGTGCAGCGCCAGGCCGAAGCTCGCAAATCCGGCCTGCTGCCGTGGCTGCGTCCGGATGCCAAGTCCCAGGTCACCTGCCGTTACGAAAATGGCAAGGTGGTGGGTATCGACGCAATCGTGCTGTCGACCCAACACAACCCTGAAGTTTCCTACAGGGACCTGCGCGAAGGCGTGATGGAGCTGATCGTCAAGCACGTGCTGCCTGCCGAGCTGCTGAACAAGGACACCCAGTTCCACATCAACCCGACCGGCAACTTCATCATCGGTGGCCCGGTAGGCGACTGCGGCCTGACCGGTCGCAAGATCATCGTCGACAGCTACGGCGGCATGGCCCGTCACGGCGGTGGCGCATTCTCCGGCAAGGATCCATCGAAGGTTGACCGTTCAGCGGCCTACGCCGGTCGCTATGTGGCCAAGAACATCGTCGCCGCCGGCCTGGCCGAGCGCTGCGAGATCCAGGTTTCCTACGCCATCGGCGTTGCCCAGCCTACGTCGATCTCGCTGAACACCTTCGGCACTGGCAAGATCAGCGACGACAAGATCATCAAGCTGGTCCGTGAAGTGTTCGACCTGCGTCCATACGCCATCACCACCATGCTCGACCTGCTGCACCCGATGTATCAGGAAACCGCAGCCTACGGCCACTTCGGTCGCACGCCGCAAACCAAGACTGTCGGTGGCGACACCTTCACCACCTTCACCTGGGAAAAAACCGACCGCGCCGACGCCCTGCGCGCCGCTGCCGGCCTGTAATACCTGCTGTCATGAAAAAGCCCCTGGCGACTTGGTCGCCAGGGGCTTTTTCATGTCTGGTATCAGCTGCCACAAGAGCCAGCAGATCTTCAGGAACGCCGCGCCACCAGCAGGAACGAAGCCGCGCTCGCCAACAACCCCGCACACATTCGGTTGAACAAGCGCTTGCCACTGGGCTGGGCAAACAGCTTTCGCGCATAAATGCCCATGTAGCAATACAACCCGATGGCAATGCACTCCAACGTCAGGAACAGCCCACCCAATACGGCGAATTGCTGGGTGACGGTGCCCGAGCGATCAACGAACTGCGGCAAAAACGCGGTAAACAACAGGATCGCCTTGGGATTGCCAATTGCCACCAGGAACTCCTGGCGTGCCAGTTGCCCCATGCCTCTCGAACCCATCGCGGCTTCGCTACCGGCCTCGGGTCGAGCCAGCCACAACTGCACGGCGAGGTAGAACAGGTACCCGGCCCCCACGAGCTTGATCCCCAGGAACAACAACTCCGAGGTATGCAGCACAGCCGTCAGCCCCACCGCCGCCAAGGCGATCATGATGGCGAACGCCAGCAGCCGACCAATACCGCCGCCGCACGCCCGGACGAAGCCATAACGCGAGGCGTTGCTGATGGATAACAGGTTATTCGGCCCTGGCGCCATGTTCAGGGCGAAACAGGCCGGAATGAAAACAGCGAGTGTCGTCAGCTCCATCGGGGGCACTCCTGGCAGCGCGGATCGGGAGGTCCATTCTGCGCCGGCCAGCAATGGGTTCAAGAGACAGTTTCGCAATCAAATCGCGCCCCACTGTACCGCCGTAGCGGAGCCATCAGCCTTGGCAAAATCCGGTAACCATCCAACCCTCGCCTCCTCTGCGTCAGTGACTAGCCTTCAGGCACATCACCCAGCAAGGATGCTTCGATGCTGCCGCTATTGTGTGCACTCACTGTTCTGATCCTCTTCCCCATCCCCGTCATTGCCGCACCTTGCCCCGATTGGCCCGAGGAGCGCGCCCGGTCGGAAGTCGCTGCCCTGCAACGGCAAATCGACGCCTGGGACGACAGCTATCACCGTCTCGGCCGGGCACTGGTCGTCGATGAACTTTACGATCAGTCCCGCATGCAACTGGGCCAGTGGCGCACCTGCTTCGATCTTGCGGCACCCACCGACCCGCTGCGCTCGGCGAGTGGCAAAGTCCGGCATCCGATCCCTCATACGGGCCTGGACAAACTGAAGGACGCCGACGCCGTGCGGGCCTGGCTGCAAAATCGGGAAGACATCTGGGTCCAACCGAAAGTCGACGGTGTAGCGGTCACCCTGATCTATCGTGAAGGTCGCCTGCATCGGGCGATCAGCCGCGGCGACGGCGTTCAAGGCCATGACTGGACGCCGACGGCGCGCAAGATCGACGCCATTCCCCAGCGCCTGCGCCAACCTTCCGACCTGCTCGTTCAAGGGGAGTTGTACTGGCGACTGGACAATCATGTGCAGGCCAGGGATGGCAGTCTCAATGCCCGGTCAACCGTGGCGGGCTTGATGGCCCGCAAGGACCTGACGACTGAAGAGGCCTCGGGTATCGGCCTGTTCACCTGGGACTGGCCCGAAGGCCCCGCCACCCTGCCCGAACGCGAGGCCGCATTGGATGCCCTGGGCTTCGCCGGCACCAGCGGCTACAGCCAGCCCATCCAGGCAGCGGCCGACGCCGAACGCTGGCGCGACCACTGGTATCGCACGGCGCTGCCGTTCGCCAGCGACGGGATCGTCCTGCGCCAGAGCCGCCGACCACCTGCCAACCGCTGGCAGGCCAAGGCGCCATTCTGGGGCGTGGCGTGGAAATACCCTTACGCCCAGGCACTGGCCGAGGTACGCAAGGTGCACTTCAAGATCGGACGCACCGGACGCATCACACCGCTGCTGGAGCTCGACCCCGTCATGCTCGACGACCGACGGATCCGCCGGGTGAGCGTCAGCTCCCTCAAGCGCTGGGAGGAGCTGGATATCCGTCCGGGAGACCGGGTAGCCATCAGCCTGGCCGGGCTGACCATCCCGCGACTCGATGACGTTGTGCTGCGCAGTGTCGAGCGGCCGGACATCAATGCGCCCGTGGCGGCGGATTATCATCCGCTGAGTTGCTGGCAACCGACGCCCGGCTGCGAAAGCCAGTTCCTGGCGCGCCTGAGCTGGCTCAGCGGCAAGCAAGGCCTCGCCCTGCCCCATGTCGGCCGCGGAACCTGGGAAAAACTCCTGGCGGCGGGCCGACTCGACGGATTGCTGGATTGGATGACCCTCGATGCCGCCGAGCTTGCTAACATGAGCGGCTTCGGTGAACGCGCCAGCGCCCGCCTGCTCGTCAGTCTGCACAGCGCCCGACAACGTCCGTTCGGTCAATGGCTCAAGGCCCTGGGTTTACCGCCCGCCGGAGCGGCCAGCCTGGAGGGGCCATGGCAGGTGCTGGCCGAACGGACGACCGAACAATGGCAAGCCGAAACTGGCATCGGGCCGGGACGCGCCGCGCAACTGAGCGCTTTTTTTCGCGACCCGCACGTGCTGGCGCTGAGTGAAGTATTACGCGCTGCCGGGGTCGACGGTTTCTAACATTGTCCCGCGCAGTTGAACCCAAGGGGCGAACGTGCGTTCCAACAGCGCATCTGGACCGACCGCTCGCAAGTTTTTACGGAGTTGCTATGAATTTCCTGCCCCCTTTTGCCCTGCTGGTGTTGTGCGCCACCCTGGCCGCGCCCCTGATGGCGGACGAGCAAACCCCGGAACTTACCGGTTGCGCAGCCAAGCGCCAGGGCATCATCAACCAGATCGAACTGGCCAAGTCCCGAGGCAATGCAGAGCAGCAGGCAGGCCTGGAAACCGCCCTGAATGAAGTCACCACCCATTGCACCGACGCATCCTTGCGCAAGGAGCGTGAAACCAAGGTGCTCGATGCCAAGCACGAAGTCAGCCGCCGCCAGGCCGACCTGGAAAAAGCCATGAAAAAAGGCGACCCCGAGCGGATCAACAAGCGCAAGGACAAACTGGCTGCCTCCCGCAAGGAACTGCAGGAAGCGGTGGATGAGTTGGATAAATAAGCGGCAAGCTTCGAGCTACAAGCTTCAAGTAACGGCAGACCGTGAGCCCTTTATTTGCAGCTTGTAGCTGGCAATTTGAAGCTGCCTCACCTCAATGATCCCGAAATTCCTTATGACAGGCACTGCAGGCATCCTCGACCTTCTGCACCGCAGGCCCCAAGTAACTGGCGCTGTAGGGCTGAACCTTGCTGGCCGTTACCAACTCCCCGGTGGCCGCTTCAAGATTGTGAGCCAGTTCCTGGAAACGTGCCTGCTTCTGCCAGACTTCATCTTTGGCGCTGGTGTGGTCCTGCTCGCGTACTGGCGGGAAGTGTTTCCACGGTTCATGGGACAGTTGGTCAAGCTGCACGGCACCCTCGGCGAAGCGCGCACCGTCGAACGGAACCCGGCCACGCAACATGCCGCCCAACTCTTCGTTGGTCTTGAGCATTTGCTTGAAAATAGCCTTGCGCTGGCCCAGTGGGGAGTTGGGATCGACACCGCCGCAGGCGGACAGCATCAGACAGACCAGCATGACCATGGAAAATCGTTTTACAAGCATCTTGGCCTCGGAACAGGAAACGGCGGTTAGTATCCTCGGGTCATCGGCAAAGACCAATGGCCTTATTTACAATACGGGTTGTTCGAATGCCTGACAGCGCTCGAATGACTGCAAGGAAAAATTTCATGAACAGCCGCTTCAAGACCTGGCACAAAGGCCTGGCGTTGACCCTACCGCTGATCGCACTGTTGGCCGGGTGCAATCGCGGCGAAAAGGTCGAAGAGCCTCGGACACATGCCCTCGCAACGTATGTCAGTGCCCCCTGGGAAGCGCTGCCGGTGGTATCAGATGAAGACCTGCTGGCCGGTTTCGGCTCCTGGCGCAGCGCGTGCACCCGGCTCAAGGCCGACACGACCTGGGGGCCGACCTGTGCGGCGGCTACCAATGTGCCGCAGACCGCTTCCTCTGTGCGCAATTTCCTGAAACAGAACCTGGACGTCTACGGCCTGCGCTCGGGGGACAACAGCCCCAATGGCCTGATCACTGGTTATTACGAGCCGGTCTACCCGGGCAGCCTCACCCAGACCGCCAGTGCCAACATTCCGGTGTACGGCGTACCGGAAGATATGATCATCGTCGCGCTGGACAGCCTCTACCCCGAGCTCAAGGGCAAACGCCTGCGCGGTCGCCTCGAAGGCCGGGTGCTCAAGCCCTACGACGACGCGGCCACCATCGAAACCAACGGCGTGAAGGCCCCCGTCATCGCCTGGCTGACGGACCCGATGAACCTGCAATTCCTGCAGATCCAGGGCTCGGGCCGTATTCGGCTCGATGACGGTCGCCAGTTGCGCATCGGCTATGCCGACCAGAACGGTCACCCTTACCGGCCAATCGGACGCTGGCTGGTCGAACAGGGCGAACTGAAGAAAGAAGACGTGACCATGGGCACCATCAGTGCCTGGGCCAAGGCCCATCCGACCCGCATCCCCGAGTTGCTGGGCAGCAACCCCAGCTATGTGTTTTTCAACCGCAACCCCGACAGCAACGAAGGTCCGCGGGGCTCGTTGAATGTGCCGCTGACCGCCGGCTATAGCGTAGCGGTGGATCGCAAGGTCATTCCGCTGGGCAGCCTGCTGTGGCTCTCAACGACCCGCCCCGACGGCAGCGCATTGAACCGACCGGTCGCGGCCCAGGACACCGGCGGCGCCATTGCCGGTGAAGTACGGGCGGACCTGTTCTGGGGCACCGGCGACGCCGCGGGGCAATTGGCCGGGGACATGAAGCAACAGGGGCAGATCTGGATGTTGTGGCCCAAGGGCATGGCGTTGCCGCAAGTGCCACAGGTGGCGAATGCCGTCACCGCCAATCCTTGAGGAGGGTATTGTCTGTGCCGACGCCTTCGCGAGCAGGCTCGCTCCCACAGTTGATCTTCAGTGGACAACGATTTTGTGAACACCCGAAATCAATGTGGGAGCGAGCCTGCTCGCGAAGGGGCCTCCACGGCCCCGGGACTCAACAGCCAGGCTCAGACAGAAACACAGAAGAAACTGACGATCAGCCCCACTCCCACGACCCACACCAGCGACCGCAGAATCGCCCAGTCCGCCAGGTAGCAAATGATGTACAGCAGGCGGCTGGTGATGAACAACACCGCCAGCACATTGATGGTCACCAGCTCGGCGTTGCCGGCCAAGTGCGCAACAATCACCGCGGCAGCGAATGCCGGGGCAATTTCAAAGCTGTTGAGCTGCGCGGCGTACGCGCGCCGGGGAAAGCCCTCTAGCGTCTCCAGGAAGTCCCGCGGATCGTGGTTGTCTCGCAGCCGGTATCGTCCACCGATCTTGGCGATGGCGATACACAGGTAAGGCAGGATGATGGCGATCAAAATACACCACAGGGCAACCGTCATGACGCAGTTCCTTCTTTGAGTTTATGGAGAATCGAAAATCGGGAAGTTGCTCAGAATTTCATCACCAGCATGCCAATCAGCACCAGCCCGCAGGCTAAGAGCCGCGGCCGACCGAAAGGTTCTTTCAGGTAGCGCATACCGAACAGCACCACCAGGATCACACTGATCTCCCGCAGCGCCGCCGCTTCGGCGATCGACCCCAGTTGCATGGCCCAGAGCACCAGAGCGTAGCTGAACAAGACGCAGAGTCCGACCGCCAACCCGAGCCGCCACTGTTCGCGCCAGAACCGCACGAACGCCGGTCGTTTGCTCACCACGGCCAATAGCGGGAATGGCCAGGCGCAGAACAGGGTGATCCAGACCAGGTAGTCCAGCGGATGGGACCAGCGCCGCAGGGCCTGGCCATCGATGTAGGTGTAGCAGCCGATGCACAAGCCGATCAGCAACACCACCGGCAGCATCGACCAGGGCAGTCGCTCGCCACCCCCACCCTGCCACAACAGGCACAACATGCCGAACGGGATCAGCAGAATGCCGAGGGTCTGCTGAGTCGTTAGCACTTCGCCGGCAAAGACCAGTGTCAGAGCCAATACCACCAGCGGCGACAAACCGCGCATCAACGGATAGACCAGCCCCAGGTCCCCGACCCGATACGCCTGGATCAGCAGATAGCGATACAACAGTTCAAAGGCTGCAGACGCCAGGATCCAGGGCCAGATTTCCATCGGCGGCAGCACCACGAAGCCCAGGGCCGACACGGCGAACAGCAGCGCGACGCTGTCCATGCACGCCACCACCAGAAGACGCTCGCCACTGAATTTGATCAACGTATTCCAGGCGGCATGCAGCAGCGCAGCCACCAACACCAGAGCCGTTGCAAGCACGGCACGCTCCTTATCCCCACGGGCAGCGGGGCGATGAATTGATTCGCGATCCGTCCGCAGCTGTTTATACTGCAAGCGACCACGCCGCATTCAGTTGCGCATAGCCAATTCCAATAATTCTGTCGTTGCCCCTCTTATGTTATGCGGGCCACGGCATGCGTATGCCTGATCAGAGCGTCAAGACTACAGACAGAGACCTCGCGCATGCCACTCGCCTTGCTTGCTTTGGCCGTTGCCGCTTTCGGCATCGGCACCACTGAATTCGTCATCATGGGGTTGCTGCCCGATGTCGCCCGCGACCTGGCGGTGAGCATTCCCCAGGCCGGCCTGCTGATTACCGGCTATGCCCTGGGCGTGGTGTTCGGCGCGCCGATCCTGGCGGTCGGCACCGCCAACATGCCGCGCAAGGCGACATTGCTGGGCATGACGCTGATGTTCATTCTGGGCAACATGCTCTGCGCCCTGGCACCGAACTACGCCACGCTGATGGCTGCCCGCGTCATCACCGCACTATGCCATGGCGCATTTTTCGGCATCGGCTCTGTGGTGGCGGCCGGGCTGGTAGCGCCGAACAAACGCGCCCAGGCCATTGCAATGATGTTCACCGGCCTGACCCTGGCCAACGTCCTCGGCGTTCCACTGGGCACTGCGCTGGGTCAATACGCCGGCTGGCGCTCGACCTTCTGGGCGGTGTCGGTGATCGGCGTCATCGCTGCCATCGCCCAATGGGCGTGGCTGCCCAGGGAGATCCCCATGGAGAAGGCCAACCTGGCCAGCGAATTCAAGGTGCTGGGCAAGACCAGCGTGCTGCTGGCCCTGGGCATGAGTGTGCTGGCGTCCACCAGCCTGTTCAGCGTGTTCACGTACATCGCACCGATTCTCCAGGACATCACGGGAGTCAGCCCCCACGGCATCACCCTCATGTTGCTGTTGTTCGGGGTCGGCCTGACGGCAGGCAGCTTCCTCGGCGGGCGCCTGGCGGACCGGCGCCTGCTGCCGTCACTGGTGGGCATGGCCCTGGCCGTGGTGCTGGTGCTGGCCGCGTTCAGCCAGACCAGCCGCTCGGTGATTCCGGCAGCAATCACGTTGGTGCTGTGGGGGATCTTTGCCTTCGCCCTGTGCCCGATCCTGCAGCTGCTGATCATCGATCAGGCCCATGAGGCACCGAATCTGGGCTCGACGCTGAACCAGAGTGCCTTCAACCTGGGCAACGCGGCTGGCGCCTGGATCGGCGGGCTGGTGGTCGGCAGCGGCGTCGACCTGGCCGAGCTGCCCTGGACTGGAGCCCTGGTGAGTGGGTTGACCGTGCTGACGGCCCTGTACTTCATTCATCACCAACGTCGCCTGGGCGCTCCGATGGGTGCGACCGATTAGGCGTGCCGCTCTCGCTGCGCACTTGCGCATGGCTGAGCAACGCGAAGATGAAGCTGCCGCCGATGATGTTTCCCGCCAGGGTCGGCGCGGCGAACACCAGCCAGAAGTCTTCCCACGACAACTGCCCTGCGAATACCAGATACGACACTTCGGCGGAGCCGACGACAATGTGGGTGAAATCCCCAAGCGCCATCAGGTAAGTGATGAGGATGATGATCCACATCTTGGCGCTTTCCATGGAGGGGATCATCCAGACCATGGTGGCGATCATCCAGCCGGAAATGATGCCCTTGGCAAACATCTGGCCGGTGTCGTTTTCCATAACCTTGCGACCGATCTCGAGGAAAGCCAGGTCGGTGCGCGGGTCGAAGATCGGCAAGTGCAGCATCACATAGGCCACCAGCAAGGTGCCGCACAGGTTGCCCACCAATACGACGCCCCACAGCCGCAACAGCCGACCGAAATTGCCCAGGGTGGGTTTGCTCATGATCGGCAACACAGCGGTCAGGGTATTTTCGGTGAACAACTGCTGGCGGGCCAGGATCACCGCGAGAAAACCGGCGCAATAGCCAAAACTGGCGATCACCTTGAAGGCCTCGCCCTCCGGCAATCGGGAATTGAGCAACCCCATCGCCATCAGCGACAGGCCCATGGTCAATCCGGCCGCCAGGGCCGACCACCAGAGCGCGGCGATACTGCGCTCCAGCTCCTGATTGCCCTGGGTGCGAATGATTTCATGCAGCACCGCCGCCCGCGGCGGTTGGTTGCGGTCGACTTCGTGCTTTTCCTGGGCGGAAAGGTCGGGGGTCTTGCCGTCGTCGTGGGTGTCCATACAGTTCCTGAACCGGTGGCGTGATGAATCTACGACACGTGGCGTTCGGAGCTGTTCAGTGCTGACTCAAGCTTGATTGGGACTTGGGATTTTCAGTGTTTGAAACCCGCTATCGCGAGCAGGCTTTCTCCCACAGGAGAATGGGGGCTTATGTGGGAGCGAGCCTGCTCGCGATGGGTACACCGCCCATCTCACTCGCTGGCAATATCGTCCTTGAACTGATCCTTCACGTACTTGATCTCGGTCCGCCCATGGGGCGCCGGCAGACCATCCTCGCCAAGATTGACGAAAACCATTTTCTCCACGGTCAGGATGCTCTTGCGGGTGATCTTGTTGCGCACCTCACAAGTCAAAGTAATGGAGGTGCGACCAAATTCGGTCGCGGTAATGCCCAGCTCGATGATATCGCCCTGGCGCGAGGCGCTGACGAAGTTGATTTCCGAGATGTATTTGGTCACCACGCGCTGGTTGCCCAGCTGGACGATGGCGTAGATTGCCGCTTCTTCGTCGATCCAGCGCAGCAGGCTGCCACCGAACAGCGTGCCATTGGGATTGAGGTCTTCGGGCTTGACCCATTTGCGGGTGTGGAAATTCATGATCGCTCCTGAGCGTCTGGCCAATGAATGCCTGCATCATGGCAGACCGGACAGGCAGGCTCTACGCCGCTGCTTCAATAACGGTCATCGGCAATTTTGATTTGCCGACAGAAACCCTTTGGAAGATCCGATTAGCCCGCTATAATCGCCCTCGCTTTACCCGGTCCACGCTTTGGACCGTTCCCGCCACCTGTCCGAGGGGCGCTGCAGCAGGCAAGACCTGTCAGGCTCGGATGGGGCGTTGTTCGTTCGGGGCTCCCGCATGGACACTAAACGCACAACGGCGCCCATTCGCATACATTACGAATGGAGGCTCTTCATGAGCGCTGTTATCACGCCTGCAGATTTTACCGATTACAAAGTCGCCGATATGTCCCTGGCCGCCTGGGGCCGCCGCGAAATCATCATCGCCGAATCCGAAATGCCGGCCCTGATGGGTCTGCGTCGCAAGTACGCCGGTGAACAACCGCTCAAGGGCGCGAAGATCCTCGGCTGCATCCACATGACCATCCAGACCGCCGTGCTGATCGAAACCCTGGTCGCCCTGGGTGCCGAAGTGCGCTGGTCGTCCTGCAACATCTTCTCGACCCAGGACCAGGCCGCTGCCGCCATCGCCGCCGCCGGTATCCCGGTGTTCGCCTGGAAGGGCGAGACCGAGCAGGAGTACGAGTGGTGCCTGGAGCAGACCATCCTCAAGGATGGCCAGCCGTGGGACACCAACATGATCCTCGACGACGGCGGCGACCTGACCGAATTGCTGCACAAGAAATACCCGGCCGTCCTGGACAAGGTCCACGGCGTGACCGAAGAAACCACCACCGGCGTGCACCGTCTGCTGGACATGCTGGCCAAGGGCGAGCTGAAGATCCCGGCCATCAACGTCAACGACTCGGTGACCAAAAGCAAGAACGACAACAAGTACGGCTGCCGTCACAGCCTCAACGACGCCATCAAGCGCGGCACCGACCACCTGTTGTCGGGCAAGCAGGCGCTGGTGATCGGCTACGGTGACGTGGGCAAGGGCTCGGCCCAATCCCTGCGTCAGGAAGGCATGATCGTCAAGGTGTCCGAAGTCGACCCGATCTGCGCCATGCAGGCCTGCATGGACGGTTTCGAACTGGTTTCGCCGTTCATCGACGGGATCAACGACGGCACCGAAGCCAGCATCGACAAGGCCTTGCTGGGCAAGATCGACCTGATCGTGACCACCACCGGTAACGTCAATGTCTGCGACGCGAACATGCTCAAGGCCCTGAAGAAGCGCGCCGTGGTGTGCAACATCGGTCACTTCGACAATGAAATCGACACCGCTTTCATGCGCAAGAACTGGGCTTGGGAAGAAGTGAAGCCGCAGGTTCACAAGGTTCACCGCACCGGCACCGGCAGCTTCGACCCACAGAACGACGACTACCTGATCCTGTTGGCCGAAGGCCGTCTGGTGAACCTGGGCAATGCCACCGGTCACCCGAGCCGGATCATGGACGGTTCGTTCGCCAACCAGGTCCTGGCGCAGATCTTCCTGTTCGGCCAGAAGTACGCCGACCTGTCGCCGGCCCAGAAAGCCGAGCGCCTGACCGTGGAAGTATTGCCGAAGAAACTCGACGAAGAAGTGGCCCTGGAAATGGTCCGCGGTTTCGGTGGCGTGGTCACCAAGCTGACCAAGCAACAGGCTGACTACATCGGCGTGACCGTCGAAGGCCCGTTCAAGCCGCACGCCTACCGCTACTGATTGGCATTGCATGCCCCTGATGTGGGGCCTGTGGGAGCCGAGCTTGCTCGCGATGCAGACACCTCGTCCTGTCTGTCGGACCGAGGCGACTCTGATCGCGAGCAAGCTCAGCTCCCACGCAAGCCCGCCCCCACATTGTGATGTGCAAGGCTTCCAGGCTTACGAGTTTCCAAGGATATGACCATGTCCCAAGACCGTCGCTACAGCTTCGAGTTCTTCCCGACGAAGACCGATGCTGGACATGAAAAACTGATCGCCACTGCCCGTCAGCTGGCGAGCTACAACCCCGACTTCTTCTCCTGCACCTATGGCGCCGGCGGCTCGACCCGTGACCGCACGATGAACACCGTGTTGCAGCTGGAAAGCGAAGTCAAAATCCCGGCCGCCCCGCACCTGTCCTGCGTAGGCGACAGCAAGGACGACTTGCGCACCCTGCTGGCCCGGTACAAGGCCGCGGGCATCCAGCGTATCGTGGCCCTGCGCGGTGACCTGCCCTCGGGCATGGGCATGGCCAGTGGCGAGCTGCGCCATGCCAACGACCTGGTGAGCTTCATTCGTGAAGAAACCGGCGAGCACTTTCACATCGAAGTCGCCGCTTATCCGGAAATGCATCCCCAGGCGCGTAATTTCGAGGACGATCTGCGCAATTTCGTCAACAAGGCCAATGCGGGCGCCAACAGCGCGATCACCCAGTACTTCTTCAACGCCGACAGTTATTTCTACTTCGTCGAACGCGTGCGCAAGATGGGCGTGGACATTCCTGTCGTGCCGGGAATCATGCCGATCACCAACTACAGCAAGCTGGCGCGCTTCTCCGACGCATGCGGTGCAGAAATCCCACGCTGGATTCGCAAGCAGCTGGAGGCCTATGGCGACGACACCTCGAGCATCCAAAGCTTCGGCGAGGAAGTCATCACGCAAATGTGCGAGCGCTTGTTGCAGGGCGGCGCACCGGGGCTGCATTTCTATACCCTTAACCAGGCCGAGCCCAGCCTCGCGGTATGGAACAACCTCAAGCTGCCGCGCTGATTGTCTTATACGCGGCGGTACAAAGAGGCCTTGGCGAGAACCAAGGCCTTTTTTCATTCAGTTGTCCGCGCCCCAAGGTAAAGGCGTTCGCATTGGGTGAACGCCGCGAGGCATCCGTGCGCACCAAAGGCAAACAAAAGGCAGTCAAGGTGCAGGCCAGAGCGCTCTAGCTATTTGATGAGCTCTCGTCGTAACCTCAGGCCCATGCCCGCCATTGTCCAGCTGCTGACCGCCCTTATCCTCTCGTGCCTGAGCCTGACCGCCCAGGCCGAGAAGTTGCGCATTGTCACCGAGCCCTGGGCCCCTTATGTCTACGAAGAGAACGGCAAGATGCTTGGCCTGGACTACGAAACCACGGCCGTTGTGTTCAAGCGTCTGGGCATCGACGTGGAATGGCAGTTCCTGCCCTGGAAGCGTTGCCTGGCGATGCTGGAACAGGGATTGGCGGACGGTGCACTGGACATCTTCCACAGCGATGAGCGCGATGCGATGCTGCTTTACCCCAGCGAACCGCTGTCGGACGTGGAGTTCGTGATGTTCTACGCCAACGCCCGGCCCCACCCGTTTCGCACGCTCGATGATCTGGGCGGCCTGACCGTCGGCACCTCGCCCGGTTACCTGTACAGCCAGGCTTTCAGTGAGTCGACCCTGTTCAAACGTGAAGCGGCGCCCACCCACGAAGCCAATTTCGGCAAGTTGCAACTGGGTCGGATCGACCTGCTCATCACCGACCGCAGGGTCGGCCGGCATGTGCTCGAACAAATGCAATTGGGCGACCAGATCACCGAAAACTCGGTGGTGGTAAGTCGTCAAAGCCAATACCTGGCCGTGCGGCGCAATGCCGGGATGGATTTGCTGGTGCAGCGTTTCAGTGCCGAACTCAAGCGTTTCAAGCGAGAACCGGCCTATGCCGAGCTGAGCGCACGCTACGGCGCAGGTGCCATGACCAAGGCTCCTCGCCCAGCCAGGCCAGTGCAGAAATAAACCGTTGAGCAGCAGGAAAGCGGCGCACGGCGTTTGCTCTGTTATACTCGCGCCTTCCCGCCAGGCTCACGCCCGGACGCCCGGTCTTGCAAAAGGCATCCCGACACCGCTACAGCGCAGCTTCCAGCCAGCGCGAGCCTTGTCCGGAGCTGTCTTCCAGACCCGGCAGGACCGGACGGGATGACGTCTTCTTTTGAACGTCATTCGCGCCAGGCAAGACTATCCCATTGGGCCAGGCCCTCACTAAAACAGGATTACTCATGTCCTTTGCTTCCCTCGGTCTCTCCGAGGCTTTAGTCGGCGCCATCGAAGCCGCTGGCTACACCGAGCCTACCCCGGTGCAACAGCGGGCCATTCCCGCCGTGTTGCAAGGTCGCGACCTGATGGTCGCCGCGCAGACAGGTACTGGTAAAACCGGCGGTTTCGCCCTCCCGATCCTGGAGCGGCTGTTCCCTAACGGTCACCCGGACAAATCCCAGCGTCACGGCCCGCGCCAACCGCGCGTGCTGGTCCTGACCCCGACCCGGGAGCTGGCTGCCCAGGTGCACGAGAGCTTCAAGATCTACGCCCGTGACCTGAAATTCGTCAGTGCCTGCATTTTCGGCGGCGTTGGCATGAACCCCCAGGTCCAGGCCATGGCACGCGGCGTCGATGTGCTGGTGGCCTGCCCCGGCCGCCTGCTGGATCTGGCTGGCCAGGGCAGCGTCGACCTGTCCCACGTTGAAATCCTCGTGCTGGACGAAGCCGACCGGATGCTCGACATGGGCTTTGTCCATGACGTGAAGAAAGTCCTCGCCCGCCTGCCCGCCAAGCGGCAGAACCTGCTGTTCTCGGCAACGTTCTCCAAGGACATCACCGACCTGGCCGGCAAGCTGCTGCACAACCCGGAACGCATCGAAGTCACGCCACCGAACACCACGGTCGAGCGCATCGAACAGCGCGTATTCCGCCTGCCAGCCAGCCATAAACGCAGCCTGCTGGCACACCTGATCACCACCGGTGCCTGGGAACAGGTCCTGGTGTTCACCCGCACCAAGCACGGCGCCAACCGCCTGGCCGAGTACCTGGACAAGCATGGCCTGCCGGCCGTGGCGATCCACGGCAATAAAAGCCAGAACGCTCGCACCAAGGCCCTGGCCGACTTCAAGGCCGGCGAAGTCCGGATCCTGGTAGCCACCGACATCGCCGCCCGCGGCCTGGACATCGACCAGTTGCCCCACGTGGTCAACTTCGAACTGCCGAACGTCGATGAAGACTACGTGCACCGTATCGGTCGTACCGGCCGGGCCGGTCGTTCGGGCGAAGCGATCTCGCTGGTCGCACCGGATGAAGAAAAGCTGCTCAAGAGCATTGAGCGCATGACCCGGCAGAAGATTCCCGATGGCGACCTGATGGGCTTCGATGCCAGCACCATCGAGGCCGAGAAGCCTGAAGTGCGTGAGCGTCCGGACGTGCGCAACCCGCGCAATCCACGCGGCCCACGGGGCGACGGTCCGAATGGCGGCGGTGGCGGTCGCAAGGACAAGGGCAAGGACAAAGGCAAGGAAAAGCCGGCCGGCAGCAGTCGTGGCGAACGCCCGGCGCGCGAGCAGAAGCCTCGCGAAGGCACGCCAGCCCGTGAGCAACAGCGCCCAGCCCCTCGTGCCGCCGCTGATCGCGCCCCGGACGAGTTCCTGGATGACGATATCGACAACTTCGGTAACCGCGTCGACTACGTGCCGCAGCAGAAACCGGCCCAGGGTCGTGGTCGCCGTCCGGGTGCCCCGGCCCAGGGTGCTGGCGCAGGCGCGCCACGCAGCGGTCAGTCGCAGGGGCGCCAGAACGGTCCGCGCAACAGCAACGGCTCGACCACCGGCACCCCGCCCGCCAAGCGCAACGGCCCACGCAATGGCGGCCCTCGCGATGGCCAGGCGCGTCGCGAAGACTCCCGCCCTCGCCGCCCGGCCCGCGATGACCAGGCGAGCCAGGAACCTGCAGTGCAGAACCCTCGTGGCAACCAGCCGAAAATCATGCACAAGGAATCGAAGCTCGATCGTTTCCCGACGCCTGAACAGCTGGACCAACTGCCAAGCCGCCCACGGGGTGAAAAACCTGCATTGCTGACTCGCAATCGCTGAGTTCTTCCAAACCGTAAAATGCCCCTGATCTCACGATCAGGGGCATTTTTTTTCGGTCGCCACAAAATCCCTTGTGGGAGCGAGCCTGCTCGCGATAGCAATCCAACTTTGACGACTATGTTGACTAACGCACCGCTATCGCGAGCAGGCTCGCTCCCACAGGAAAGCTCGGTGGAAGGAATCCGGGGCAATAAAAAACGCCCCCGATCGCAGGATCGGGGGCGTTTTTTTAGGCGCGAATATTACTTCGCCTTGACGCCTTCAAACGAAACGTACAGCTCGACCACGTCGGACGATGGGCCCAGGTCTTTTTGCTTGCCGAAGTCGGAACGCTTGATGCTGGTGGTGCCTTCGAAACCGGCACGGTAGCCGCCCCATGGATCCTTGCCTTCGCCCAGGAAGGTAGCCTTGACCACCACTGGCTTGGTCACGCCCAGCAAGGTCAGGTCGCCGGTAACATCGGCAGTTTCCTTGCCATCGGCGTTCTTGCCTGTGGATTTGACGCTGGTGGAAACGAAGGTAGCCTTGGCAAACTTGCCCGCGTTCAGGAAGTCAGGGCTGGCGATGTGCTTGTCACGTTCGGCGTGGTTGGTAAATACGCTGGCGGTGTTGACGTTGAACTCAACCTTGCTGGCTTCAGGCTTGGCGGCATCGAAGCTGAACTTGCCGTCGATATCCTTGAAAGTACCGGTGATGTAGCTATAGCCCAGGTGGCTGATCTTGAAGTCGACGAAGGCATGCTGGCCTTCCTTGTCGACCACATAGTCGGCAGCCATGGCCTGGCCGGCCGACAACAGTGCAGAACCGATTGCCAGGGCGGCGAGCGTCTTTTTCAACATGCTTTCTATTCCTTTGGAGTCGAGGTTGAACATCAGGCTTGGCGCCCCAGCATTCGCTTGAGGGTCGCGTCACGGTCGATAAAGTGGTGTTTCAGTGCTGCCAGTGCATGAAGGCCGGAAAAAACGACCAGCGCCCATGCCAGGTACAGGTGGATCTGGCCGGCGACGTCTGCCTGGTCTGGCAATCCGGACACCAGCGCGGGTACTTCAAACAAGCCGAACACCGGGATCCCGACACCGTCTGCGGTGGAAATCAGGTAACCGGCAACCATCACGGCAAACAACCCGAGATACAGGGCACTATGACCGAGCTTCGCACCGATACGGGTCATGCGCCCATAGGTGCCCAGGGTCGGTGGCGGTGGGCTGACAAAACGCCAGATCACCCGCAGCAGCATCACCGCCAGCAACACCAGGCCAATGCTCTTGTGCAGGTCCGGCGCGTCTTTGCGCCAGGTGCTGTAGTAATCCAGTCCGACCATCCACAGCCCCAGCGCGAACAACCCGTACACCACCAGCGCGACGCCCCAGTGCATGACGATGCTGAACCAGCCGTAGCGAGAAGAAGAGTTGCGTAGCTGCATTGCTCATATCCTGTAAAAACTGCGACCAAGACTAGCGAGTTACCTATCGATTTAAAGCGGAAATTTTCGCTTTGAAATATCGAGAAATACGATCATCAGTCTGGGTGGGGTGGGTTAAGGAAAGATTAAAGCGAATGGATGGTGTCACGGCGGATAAGACAGGTCTTTCGGTAGCCATCGCGGGCAGGCCCCGCTCTGCCGTGGGCCGTGCCGCCCGGGCTCCCGATCCGCTCAGAACATCAATTGACCGAGCATTCAGGCTTATAGGGGTCTATCTCGCATCTATAGGCTAATTGAGGGTCCCGCTTTGGAATCATTTTTGCCTTTGTAATGAACTCATCAGATACGCAACCAGCAAGAGCCGCCAGGATTATTACGATTGTTGTTACTTTCATGTTCAGTGCTCCGGTTTTCTACGCAGCCTAAAACCTGCGATCCGGGCCAACCCATCATTCCGTTCCGATTCCCCTGTGGGAAGTATCTGATATACCCAATGCCTGAACATCGAGCTTGATAGCAGGCAAAAAAAAGCGCGACCCTTGGGCCGCGCTTTTTTTACGCTTGGACGTTACTGAGCCGGGGTCTCAGTGGTTGTCGCCGGTTTGGCCGCTGGCTTCTTCGCCGGTTCAGCCTTTTTCGCTGGCGCCTTGGCCGGGGCTTTTTTTGCCGCGGGTTTGGCTGCCGGCTTCTTCGCCGTGGCTTTGGTCGTGGCCTTTTTGGTCGGCTCGGCTTTTACCGGCGCGGCAGGCTTCGGCGCTTCCACAGGCGCTGGGGCCGGGGTTGGCGCTGGAGCAGGGGCCGGGGTCGACGGAGCGACCGGCTCGGGTGCCTTGGCCGGCTCTGGCTTCTTCTCGTCATCCGAACCACCGAACAGGTTGGTGAAGAAGTTGCCTTTCTTCGCCGCCACCGCACCTGCAGCCGCCGCTGTCGCGGCCGGTGCGACCTTGGCCGGCTCGAACGACTTGCCCGCCGCCAGGTCTTGCACTTGGCTGGCTGCGCGCTGTCCGCTGCGCAACGCGCCTTCCAGGGTGCCCGGGTACAAGGCGTCCGTGTGTTCGCCGGCAAAGGCTACGCGCTGCAATGGTTTTTCCCACAGACGCCAGTACTTGCTGATCTGGCCCGGACCAAAGGCCAGGTACGAACCGCCCGTGGACGGGTCGATGCTGTAGCGGCGGATTTCGTAACCGGTGAAAGCCCCACGAGCCTGTGGATAGAACGTGTGCAGGCGGATCAGTACCTGGTCGACCATCTGCTTGTCGCCAAAAGCCTGCATCACCCGGGCACTGTCGCCCGAGAGGTTGATGATCACATTGGCACCGCCCTTCACGGCCGGTTCGATCCACATCATGCCCAGGCCGGTATTGCTGAAGATTTCACCCGACATGCGCGCCTTGCTGTCCCAGACCGGGGTCTTGAACTTGAGCATGATCTGGTCGCGCCAGCCGTAGTTGGTGCTCTTGATCGCGCCAAGGTGCTGGGCGTCCAGGGCCGGGGTCAGTTGGATCTTGTTCAGGGCGCGCAGCGGTACGGCCAACACCACGTAATCGGCCTGGTAGCCGACGCTGCCGACCTTGACGGTCACACCGTCCTTGTCCTGGGAAATGGCTGACACCGGAGAATCGGTCTTGATGGTTTTCAGCTGCTTGAGGAAAGCCTGGGCAAGCACCTGGCTGCCGCCGAGCAAACGCGAAGCCCGCAGGTCGCGGTCGGATACGCCGCGATTGACGCGGTTCTGCTGTGCGAAATACAGCAGCGACAGGCGCGACGGTTCGTCGTAACGGGTACGGATCTCCTGATTCACCAGCTGACGTGCAGTGGCCGGCAGTTGCAAGCGATCGAGCCAGGCAGACACCGTCATCTGGTCCAGGGCGTGCAACGTGCTGGTAGCCGTCGGGTTCAGCGGGTCTTCGATGGAGCGCGCCAGCTCGTCCAGGGTGGTTTCGTAGCGCTTGATGGCTTCGGCGGTGGCTGGCTGCTTCGCGGCCAGGTCAGCGGCGGTGAAGTAAGTGCCGTCGATCAGATAGCTGGGGGTGCGCACGAACTCGGGGGCCGGGGTGGTGCCCAGCTTGAACGTCGAGACATATTTGTTGAGCACCGGCTGTGTCTTTTCGTTGCCGATCCACTCACTGGTGGCCATGCCCGAACGACCGCCCACGCTGGGTTTGGCTTCCAGCAGGGTCACCACCCAGCCTTTGTTCTGCAACTCATAGGCCGCTGTGAGCCCTGCCAGGCCGCCACCGATGACGATGGCCGTCGGTTGCTTGTCCTTCGCCAGCGCCGTAACGCTGAACAGCCCTATCATTACCAACGCACACGCGCGCAGCCAACCAGCAGACATTCAGCGAACTCCGGAATAAAACAGGGAAATTTCAGGTTTCGAGCCAGTCGGCTCAGAGAACGGCGAAGAATACGCCAGCCATCAAAACGCCGCCAGCGACGTCTATCGCCTCGCTCAAAGCAGCAGGAACGACACAATGGGTTGTTCGCAGGGCCGTCATTGCATAGGCTTGCCCGATTGTTTGGCCCGCGCCCGCCGCGAGCCGCCTCGAGGAGACTGTAAATGGGCCTGAATAACCAGTGGATGCAACGCGACCTCGCGGTGCTGTGGCATCCCTGCACCCAGATGAAAGACCACGAACAACTGCCGCTGATCCCCATCAAGCGCGGTGAGGGCGTGTGGCTGGAGGACTTCGAAGGCAAGCGCTACCTCGACGCCGTCAGCTCCTGGTGGGTCAATGTATTCGGCCATGCCAACCCGCGCATCAACCAGCGGATCAAGGACCAGGTCGACCAGTTGGAGCATGTGATCCTCGCCGGTTTCAGTCACCAACCGGTGATCGAGCTGTCCGAGCGCCTGGTGAAGATGACGCCTGAAGGTCTGACACGGTGTTTCTACGCCGATAACGGCTCGTCCTGCATCGAAGTGGCGATGAAGATGAGCTTCCATTACTGGGTCAATCGCGGCCGTTCCGACAAGAAGCGCTTCGTCACCCTGAGCAACAGTTACCACGGCGAAACGATTGCGGCGATGTCGGTGGGCGACGTACCGCTGTTTACCGAGACCTACAAGGCGTTGCTGCTGGACACCCTCAAGGTACCGAGCCCCGACTGCTACCATCGCCCCGAGGGCGTGAGCTGGGAAGAGCATTCACGCACGATGTTCGCCGCCATGGAACAGACCCTCGCCGAACACCACGACACCGTGGCTGCGGTGATCGTCGAGCCGCTGATCCAGGGCGCCGGCGGCATGCGCATGTATCACCCGGTGTACCTGAAGCTGCTGCGCGAAGCCTGCGACCGCTATGGCGTGCACCTGATCCATGACGAAATCGCCGTGGGCTTCGGCCGTACGGGAACGATGTTCGCCTGCGAGCAGGCCGGTATCACGCCGGACTTCCTTTGCCTGTCCAAGGCCCTGACCGGTGGTTACCTACCGCTGGCGGCGTGCCTGACCACCGACGACGTCTACAGCGCGTTCTACGACGATTACCCCACCCTGCGCGCCTTCCTGCATTCCCACAGTTATACCGGTAACCCGCTGGCCTGCGCGGCCGCCTTGGCGACGCTGGATATCTTCGAAGAAGACCACGTCATCGACAACAACAAGGCCCTGGCCCAGCGCATGGCGAGCGCCACCGCGCACCTGGCCGATCACCCGAACGTGGCCGAAGTGCGCCAGACCGGCATGGTGCTGGCCATCGAGATGGTCAAGGACAAGGCGAGCAAGACCGCCTACCCCTGGCAGGAGCGGCGCGGCCTGAGCGTGTTCCAGCATGCCCTGGAGCGCGGTGCGTTGCTGCGGCCACTGGGCAGTGTGGTGTATTTCCTGCCGCCGTACGTCATCACCCCCGAGCAGATTGACTTCCTGGCACAAGTGGCCAGCGAAGGCATCGACATCGCCACCCGGGATACGGTCAGTGTGGCGGTGCCGAAGGACTTCCACCCGGGTTATCGCGATCCGGGCTGAGCCTGGGCCACCGCCATCGCGGGCAAGCCTTGCTCCCACAGAGAAATGCGAACCCACTGTGGGAGCAAGGCTTGCCCGCGATGAGGCCGGGCGCTTCAACCACGATCATTTTTTTTCTTGCAGAGACTCCACATGAGACTGTCCCGCTTCTTCATCGACACCCCCCTGAGCCTCGGCGATCACGAGTTGCCCGAAGCCCAGGCCCATTACATCGGCCGTGTGCTGCGCATGGCCGAAGGTGATGCGGTGCAGGTGTTCGACGGTTCGGGCCAGGAGTTTCGCGGTAGCCTGGCTGAAGTCGGCAAGAAGCGCGTGCGGGTGCAACTGGACGAACAGTTCGCCGGGCAGCCTGAATCGCCGTTGCGTATCCACCTTGGCCAGGGCCTGTCCCGGGGCGAACGCATGGACTGGGCGATTCAGAAAGCCACCGAGCTGGGAGTCAGCGAGATCACACCAATTTTCAGCGAACGCTGCGAAGTGCGCCTCAAGGACGAGCGCGCCGACAAACGCCTGCTGCACTGGCGCCAGGTGGCGATCAGCGCCTGTGAGCAATGCGGACGCTCGACCGTACCGGTGATCAATCCGCCGTTGCTGCTGGCCGACTGGCTGAAGCAGGCCGACGCAGAGCTGAAGCTGGTGCTGCACCCGGTGGCCGAACCGCTGGTCAGCCACGCCAGACCCTCGACGCTGGCGTTCCTGATCGGCCCCGAGGGCGGTTTGTCCGAGGCCGAAGTCGAACTGGCCCAGAGCGCCGGTTACCACGCCGCCCGCCTCGGTC
The DNA here is from genome assembly GCF_057809755.1 of Pseudomonas sp. FG13. Lineage (NCBI taxonomy): Bacteria > Pseudomonadati > Pseudomonadota > Gammaproteobacteria > Pseudomonadales > Pseudomonadaceae > Pseudomonas > Pseudomonas sp. FG13. Next base: position 41,860 of record NZ_JBMDKO010000013.1, on the reverse strand, counting down.
CCCGTGTGCTGCGTACCGAAACCGCGCCGGTGGTGGCGCTGGCAGTGGCGCAGCAGTTGTGGGGGGATTTCTAGACCCGTCGAAGTTTCACTTGTGGGAGCGAGCCTGCTCGCGATAGCGGTGTATCAGTCAATCACCTCCTGATTGACACGCCGCCTTCGCGAGCGGGCTCGCTCCCACAATGGTTATTGGCATTGCCGATTATTGCACCGGATCACTCACCGGCCTGGCGATAATCGCCTTCAGCTCGCTGGTCATCGGGAACTCCAGGTTCAGGCCCTTGGGGGGAATCGGTTTCTGGAACCAGCGGTCGTAGATAGCGTTGATCTCACCGGACTTGTACAGGTCCCCCAGGGTCGCATTGACCAGTGCCAGGAATTGCGGATCATCCTTGCGCACCATGCAACTGTAGATTTCCCGCGACTGTTCTTGGCCCACCACGACCCAGTTGTGTGGATCGCGTGCCTTGGCTCGTTCGCCATAGAGCAGCGCATCGTCCATGTAAAAAGCCGCCGCTCGGCCGGTCTCGAGCATCTGGAACGCCTCGCCATGGTCTTTCGCACTGATGATGAACATGTCGGCCTGGTTGTCCTGGTTGTAGCTTTTCAGGAAACGCTCGTTGGTGGTGCCTGCGGTGGTCACCACGTTCTTGCCGCGCAGGTCGGCAAAGCTGTGGATGCCGCTGTCCCTGGCCGTCAGCAACTGGCCCTTCACGTAGATGAAACCGTAGGAAAACGCCACTTGCTTCTGCCGCTCGGCCGTCACCCCGGTGGAGCCACATTCCAAGTCGACGGTGCCGTTCTGCACCAACGGGATGCGGGTCTGGGAGGTGACCAGGTTGTACTTCACCTCCAGTTGCGGCAGCGCCAGTTGGGCCTTGATCCGCTCGACGATTTTGTTTGCCAGGTCCACCGAGTAGCCCATCGGTTTGCCGCTGCTGTCGCCTATGTAGGAAAACGGCACCGAAGCGTCGCGATACCCCAGGGTGATGCCATGGGTGCTGGCGATTTTCTCCAGCGTGCCGCTCGGAGGTGCTTGTGTAGCGTGGGCATGGGCGCTCAACAACAGGCTCAGGGTGCAGCCGATCAACGTGATTTTTTGCATTGTTATTCTCCGTTGCGGGGTGGGTCAGGCGGCGCGGGGCGTGAGGCCCTGCAAATCTATGGACGGTGTGCGCTGGCGGATCAGTTCGCTGAGCAGGCGAGCGCTGCCACAAGCCAGGGTGAAACCCAGCGCCCCATGGCCGAGGTTGAGCCACAGGTTGCGATAGCCGGTGGCGCCGATCAGTGGCACACCGCTGGGAGTGGCCGGGCGCATGCCGGCCCATGCGATGGCGTGCTCGTAATCCCCGGCCAGGGGAAAGGTTTCCTGGGCCTGGCGCTTGATCAGGGCCAGGCGTCGCGGATCCGGCGTCGGGTCGAAGCCGACGATATCCACCATCGCCGCCACCCGCAAATACTCGCCGATTCGCGCATAGACAATCTTGCGGTCATAGTCAGTGATGCTGAGGTCCGGGGCCCGATGCGCTGCGCCAATCGGCACGGTCAGGCTGTAACCCTTGAGCGGGTACAGCGGCATTCGCACTCCCGGTAACGCCAGAGTCGCGCTGCGGTGACCGGCGGCAATCACGAGGCTGTCCACCGGCAAGCGCTGTCCATTCAATTCGATGGCGTGCACCTGTCCATCGGCGTGGCAAATGCCGGTCACCGTCTGCCCCAACAAGAATTCACAGCGCCCCGACGCCTGCAGGCGTGCGGCCAGTTGCTGGCAAAAAGCGTGGCAATCGGCGACCTCCTCGTCCGGCGTGTAGATCCCGCCCACCAACGGCACGCCCGCCAGCGCGGGCTCCAGGCTCGCGCACTCGGCGGGCCCGAGCACCTGCTGGTGCATGTTGTCCGCCAGTCGCCGCCGGGCATGGTGGAAATGGGCTGCGTCACGAAACGTCACCAGCTTGCCATTGCGCCGCCAGTCGAAGCCATCGAGGCGATCGTCTTCGCGCCAGCCCTGCATGGTGGCCTGGCTCAGCAGTGCCAGGCGTAACAGGTGGGCGCTGTTGCGTCGGTTGATCGACGTCCGGCACGCCGCGATGAACGCAGCCATCCAGCGCCACTGGGCAGGATCCAGGCGGGGCCGCAACCTGAGTGGCGAATCCCCGCGCAACATCCAGCCGAGCGCCTGCCAGGGCACCCCAGCATCCGCCAGGGGGGCAACGTAGCGATAGGACAATTGGCCACCGTTGGCAAAGCTCGTCTCGCTGCCCAGCGCATCCCTGGCTTCCACCAGCGTCACGTCGACGCCGTCGCGAACCAGTGCATAAGCCGTCGCCAGCCCGACCACGCCACCGCCGATGATGCACACCCGTTGTCCCATGTCCGCCTCACATCCGTTTCCGATCAGTCGAGATTAGGGGCAGGTGACAGCCTCGGAACAATGAATAAAGATGGAGCACCTATAAACAAAGGTTATGGGCCCGCCATGCGCCTTCGTCATATCGAAATTTTCCAGGCCATACGCCAGGCCGGCTCCATCAGCGGCGCCGCGCAGTTGCTGCACGTTTCCCAACCGGCGGTGACCAAAGTGCTGCAGCACGCCGAGCAACAGCTGGGATTTGCCCTGTTCCTGCGGGTGCGCGGCAAGTTGCAGGCGACCCCCGAAGCCCTGGAGCTGGAGCGCGAAGTCGACAAGGTCAGCGAAAGCCTGCAAGGCGTGCGGCGACTGGCCCAAAGCCTGCGCCGCGAGCCCGGTCACAACCTGCGCATCGGCGCGACCCCGGCCCTGGCCCTGTCGCTGCTGCCGGCGGCCATTCATCAATGGACCCGGCACTACCCGGACATTATCTGTGAACTCTCCAGCGCCCACAGCCGTGAACTGGTGCAGAACCTGTTGATGCGCGAGATCGACGTCGCCCTGACCTTGCAGCCACCTGATCATCCGGGGCTCAAGGCCCAGCCCCTGGCCAGCGGGGTGCTGGTGGCGCTGGCGCCAAAGGGGCACTGGAGCGACGCGGCGGTGGGTAAACCGATGTCGTTGCAGGAACTGGCCGGCGCGCCCCTGATTGGCCTTTCCAGCGCCGATCCGCTCTCGGCCCGACTGGACGGCTATCTGGAAGCGGTGGACCCTGCGCCACGCATCAGCATCGCCGTGCAGACCTATTCGCTGGCCCGGGCCATGGTGGAATCAGGCGCCGGCATGGCGGTGATCGACCCGTTCACGGCCCTTGGCGCCTCGAAGACCTGCACGGCGATCCGACCGTTGTCGCCACCGCTGCCCATCTCGCTCTACGCCGTGACCCGGGCCAATGAAGCGCCGGCACATACCCTGGGCGCCCTGCTGGAGATTTTCGCCAGTCAGGCCCAGGAGCAACTGGATCGGTTGTTCACAGCTGCCCACTAAAGGACGTAGAACAGAATCGCCACGAAGTGCAGCAGGCTGCCGGCGATCACAAACAGATGCCAGATGCCATGGGCATGACGCAATCGCTTATCGAGGGCGAAGAAAATGATGCCCACGGTGTACAACACCCCACCCGAGGCCAGCCAGGCGAAACCGGCGCTGCCCAGGGCCGCCAACAGCGGCTTGACCGCCACCAGCACGATCCAGCCCATCACGGCGTAGATCACGATCGACAGGATCCGCGCCTCGGAACGCGGCTTGATCTCTTGCAGGATGCCGATCAATGCCAGCCCCCAGACGATCCCGAACAACGTCCAGCCCCACGGCCCGCGCAGGGTCACCAGGCAGAACGGTGTGTAACTGCCGGCGATCAGCAGGTAGATCGAAAAATGATCGACCTTCTGCATGATCGCTTTCTTGCGCCCGCGCACGCTGTGGTAGACCGTCGAGGCGCTGTACAGCACCAGCAGGGTAAACCCGTAGATCGCCACGCTGACGATCTTCCATGGATCGCCGGTCAGCCCGGCAAGCACCACCAGCCACACCCCGCCGATAAACGCCGCAATCGCTCCAACCAGGTGGGTCCAGGCGTTCAGTCGCTCCCCGTGATACATCGATTCCTACCCCTCCATGATGAAACACGCGCCAAGGCTCAGGCCTGGGGCGCAAAAGTGCAATGGTTTGCTGTGAGTTGCGATCATCTGTAAATCTCCTCGCTCCCAGGTTCATTGGGGCACAATCGGATGACACGAATAAGAGTCCGCCCCATGCTGATCGACGAAGAATTGACCCTGAAGAAACTCGAGGTGTTCCTGGCCTTCATGCGCACCGGCAACCTGGCGCGGGCGGCGGCGGAGTTGCAGACCAGCAATGTCAGCGTGCACCGGGCCATTCATTCGCTGGAAAGCGCCCTGCGCTGCCCGCTGTTCAAGCATGAAGGCCGCAACCTCACACCGCTGGAAAGCGCCTATGTGCTGGAGGAGCGGGCGCAGAAGCTGATCCAGGATGTGGTCGAAAGCGTACGCCTGACCCGCGAAGCCGCCGGGTTCTCCGCCGAGCGCTTCAAGCTGGGGTCGCTGTACTCGCTGACGGTCAAGACCGTGCCGCAGTTGATCATGGGCCTGAAGATCCGTCGCAGTGAACTCAACATCGATCTGATCATGGGCTCGAACATCGACCTGCTGTACAAGCTCAAGAACATGGAAGTCGATGCCATCCTGGTGTCCCTGGACGACAGCGTCAACGACCCGGATTGCGAACACATCGCCCTGTTTTCCGACGACATATTCCTCGCCACGCCGGCCGACTCACCGTTTGCCCAACGCAGCGAAGTCGACCTGGCCGAAGTCCGTGACGAGACGTTCATCACCCTGACCCAGGGCTTCGCCACCCATCAGGACGGGGTACGGGTATTCAGGCAGGCGGGGTTCGAGCCGAAGGTGGCGATGCAGGTCAACGACATCTTCACCCTGCTGAGCATGGTCAGCTCAGGGGTGGGTTATGCCTTGCTGCCGGGCAGGATTGCGGCCGTGTACGAGAACCGGGTGAAACTGATCCCATTGCAGGAGAAGTACCGCTTGCAGCAACACATTGGCGTGGTCTTCCTCAAGGCCAAGGAGCGCGATCCGAACCTGCTGGCGTTGCTTGCCGAATGCCGGATGTATGCCAATCGCCAAGCCATCCCATGATCGTCCCCACGCTCTGCGTGGGGATGCTGCCCGGGACGCTCCGCGTCCCAAAAGCGTGACGCGGAGCGTCAAAAGAGGCATTCCCACGCAGAGCGTGGGAACGATCAAACTGCAGCCTGCAAAACTAGCCCATCAGCCCGCGCATGATCAGGAACAACACCGAAGGGCCCAGCAAACAACCCAGCGCGGTATAGAACGCCGCCGTCAGGCACCCATACGGCACCAGTTTCGGATCGGTCGCTGCCAGCCCGCCGGCCACGCCGCTGGAGGTGCCCATCAACCCGCCGAAGATCACTGCACTGCGTGGATTGTTGAGGCCAATCATCGGTGCCACGAAAGGCGTCGCCACCATCACCAGGATCGCCTTGATCAGCCCGGCGGCAATGGACAGCGCCATCACCTCGGAACTGGCGCCAATGGCCGCTCCGGTAACCGGTCCGACGATGTACGTGACCGCCCCAGCGCCGATGGTAGTCAGGCTCACCGCATCGGTGTATCCGAAGGCCATCGCCACACCCACGCCGGCAATGAACGAGGTGCCCACACCGACAAACAGCGCCAGCACCCCGACGAAACCGGCACGCTTGAGCTCCTCGACACTCACCCCAAAAGCCGTGGCGACAATGGCAAAGTCCCGCAGCATGGCGCCGCCCAGCAAGCCAATTCCGGAAAGCAGTGGAATATCCACCACGCCCTTTTGCCCCCCGGTCATCGCCCCGCCGATATACGACAGTATCAACCCCAGCAAAATCGCGATGGCCGAACCGTGCAGGCGGCCCTTGGTGAACGTGTTGCTGATCCAGTACGACACCCACATGGTGATACCGACAATCGCAAAACCACTGATCAGGCCGTAGCCGGTAATCACTTTCATCATTGATTCGTACATGGCGATCACCCTACCGTCTTCACGGAAACGTTGGCTTCAGGCCCTTTGTTGCCGATGCGCACCAGCACCGGCACCAACGCAAAGGCAATCACCACCGCCAGGGTCCCGGCCAGAATCGCCATCGGTCCGCCCTTGAGCGCACCATAGACATTTTGCTGGGCCGCCATGGCAACCACGATGGGAATGTAGATCGCACTCCAGAATTCCACGCCGGCCTCGGATTTGCCCTTGAACAGACCGCGCTTGCTCAGATAACTGCCCAGACCGATCAACAGCAGCATCGCAATGCCGACGCCGCCGACGTTGGCCGGCACGCCGATCAGTTTGCCCAGCAGCTCACCGATGAAAATACCCGTCAGGGTACAAAAGGCCAGAAATGCCACACCGTAAATAATCATTGTCGTAGTCCTCAAAGTGCATCGTCGAAGTTGTTGTTTTTGTGCTTCGCCAGCTTGAGTCGGTGGTCTAGGGTTGGCGGCTTCCCTCCTCTGCGAGCAGCGCTTGCAGGGTATCGAGCCGGGCACCGTCGAAGGCCATGACAGTGCCCTGCTCGAACACACGGCGTGCCAGCCCGGTCAGCACCGCACCGGGTGGCAGCTCGATCTGCAAGCGCACGCCTCGCTCATAGGCACTTTGCACCGTACCGCGCCAATCGACGACGCGGCACATGTTGAAAGCGAGGTCGTCGCGCAAGGCGTCGGGCTTTGTCACCGGCCGGGCGCGGCTGCCGCTGAGATAACCCAATGCGGGGGTTCGCAACGATACGTCGGCAAATGCCTCGGCCAATGTTCGCGCGGGTCTTTCCAGCAATGGGCAATGGGATGGCACGCTCACTGCCAGGCGGCACGCCTTTCCGGCGCCCTGGCGGCGTGCGTGGCTGGCAACGACCGCCATGGCCTCGTCGCTGCCGGCGATGACCACCTGGCTATCGGCATTGATATTGGCCAGGTAGACCGGCGTTGCGTCGCTGTGTATCTGGGCCAGCAACCCTTCCACGGCGGCGAGGTCCAGGCCGATGATCGCGGTCATGCCATAGCCTTGCGGATAGGCCTGCTGCATCAGTTCGCCCCGCAGGTTGACCAGCCGCAATGCATCCTCGAACCCCAGCGCACCCGCCACCACCGCCGCCGGATATGCGCCGATGGACAGCCCCGCCACGTAGTCCGGCGCCGGGGCTTGCTCCAGCAAGCGGCGCGACGCCGCCACACCCGCAATCAACAGGCACAACTGCACGGCGCGGGTCGATTGCAAGGCCTCGGCGCCGTCCAGTTGCAGCACGTCTTCACCGAGCACATCGCTCGCCTCGGCCAACACATGCGGCGCCAGGCCATGGAGCATGCCCGTGCGCTGCGCACCCTGGCCGGGGAATACCAGGAGACTGCTCATGCGACCTGCTCCAGCGACGGCTGCCAGGGATTGCTCACCAGCCGGGCCTGGACGTCATCCTTGAGCAGCACCCGGCGTGACGAACCCGCCCACTCGCGCAGGGCTACAGCGCCGAACGGGGTCTGCAACTGCATGTCCACGGCACACGCCGAGCCCTCCAGTCGCGCCAGTAAATCCCTGGCCTGGACGCGATCCATCGGCTGCGGCGTGCGCAGGATCAGATCCAGGTCGCTGCGCTCATGCAGTGCCTCGATGCCGCTGGCGAGTTCGAATCCGGCGCTGCCGCTGATACCCCAGGTCCAGCCGCAGGCGTCGAGCATCGGCCGCAGGCGGGACAGCGCCCGCAGGGCCGGCAAGTCCCGTTGGCAGTCGATGTGGCACAGGTCTTCCGGACGTACCCGACGCTGGATCGCTGACAGCTGCATCAACGTGGCGTAACGCTGCTCCCGAGTCCGACCACGAACACCCACCGCCACCTGTCCCGGCGCCGTCAGCGCCCGCCGCACCACCACCGGTTGGCCGAGGCCGAGGGCTTGCACAGCCCACGCCGGCGCATCCGCTGGCAACTGCTGCGGGGTCATCCCCCAGAGCAGGTCGTGCGCCAGGAAGATGTTCACCACTGCGCGCTCAGCAACTGGCGAACATGGCTGGAAGCGGCCCGATGGGGCGCACCGAGGCGGCTGCTCAAATTTCGAGGCGCACCGGCCACATCGCTGATCGCTTGTTGCAGGCAATCGGTGACCCGGGCCAGATCGGTCGCCGATGGCTGTTCGATCTGCTCGACCGACAGGGTTTCCCACAACAACCCCAGACTGGCATAGCTGTCGATGTCATAGGCCATCGGCGGCACGCTGGCAGCCAGGGCTTCCAATTCCTCGACACTGCGCAGGGTCACCCGCGCCGCCGAGGCCTTGCCCATGGCGTGGACCATCACCCCAGGATCGCGCAATGCAATCAGCCGGTTGGCCTGGTAGCCGTGGGCCAGGAACGCCCCGGACATCGCCTTGCCCACCAGCAAGCCGATCACCGGGTGACCGGCCAACCGGGCACGGGCATAACTGTCCACCGCACCAGCCAACGCCTGATGGATGCCCAGGGCTTCTTCCCGGCGACCATAAGCCTGGCTGGGTACATCGACAATGGCGATCAGCGCACGCTTGCTGGACGCCTCGCGGTCAGCCTCGATGGCGTCATCCACCGCCTTGGCCAGGCCCCAGCCTTCCAGCAGGCCGACCTCTCCGTTGCGAGCCCGGGGAAAACGATTATCGGGATCGGCCACCACCGCCAACAGGCGCACGGTCTGCCCGCCCAACCTGGCATCGGCCGCCTTCACCGAAGCGGGCAGTCCCGACAGCGGCTCGGCGCCACCACTCAAGGCTTCGAACCAGCGCAAGCCTCTCAATGAATACGAACTCATGGGCGTTCTCCCTGATACAACTGGCGAACCGCTGCCGGTTCGATCTGCACGTCAGTGTCCAACCGGGCCAGGCGTTGCAGGAACAACTCGGCCTGGCCGCTGCGGTGCTCGGCGGGCACGCCCAGATGCAACAACTGGCTGACCTGCTGGCGGATCTGCTGCACATCATCGGCGCAATAGCGATCCACCAATCCCGTGGCGAAGCGTTGCTCGCCACCGGTCAGGCTCCAGATAAACGGGCGATCCCGGGCGTCGTATTCCTCGATTCCGGCCTCCTGCTCGATCACTTGCGGGCCGTTCAATCCCAGCCGCGCTTCCTGGGTCACCAGCAGATAACTGCACAGCCCGGCGGCGATGGACATGCCGCCAAAGCAACCGACACTGCCAGCCACTACACCGACCACCGGCTGGTACTGACGCAAGTCGACAATTGCCGAATGAATTTCGGCGATGGCCGCCAACCCCAGATTGGCCTCCTGCAGACGCACACCGCCGGTTTCCAACAGCAGCACCGCACGGGTCGCAATGCCCTTGCGGTTGTCCTCGGCGGCCAGTTCCAGGGCGCCGGCGATCTTCGCCCCACCCACTTCGCCAAGGCTACCGCCCTGGAACGCACCTTCGATGGCGGCGAGCACCACCGGCAGGCCGTCGATGCTGCCCTTGGCGATCACCACGCCGTCGTCGCTTTGCGGCACCACGCCTTGACGCAGCAGCCACGGCGACATGATTCGCTGGAACGGGTCGAGCAGTTCGCGAAACGTGCCGTCATCGAGCAAGACCTTCGCCCGTTGCCGGGCACCGAGTTCGACGAAGCTGTGCTTGTTAAGCAACGCTGCACTGTCAGTCATGGCCGATCTCCTCGAAACCCTGCTCCAGGCGCAGACGCACCACGCCGGGGGTGGCGCCGAAATCATGGATGTCGATGGACAGCGCGGGTGGCGTCTGGCCGTCGAACATCCGGCTGAAGAGATGCTGCCAGCGTTGTTCGCTGCCATTGACCGAGGTCTGCACCTGGATGGTCAACTTGCCCGCCAGCCCCGGCTCGATCAGCACTTCCAGGTCGCCCGAGCCGACACAGCCCACCAGCGCCCGGCCCCGTGGCGGCTGTCCGGCGGGAAATTCAAAAGATAAGGTTTCCATCAGCAAACTCCCTGGATGACGCTATCACCCGACTCGATACGGTCGATGAACAGGCAGGCCGCGAGCAGGTCGGCGGCGCCGCCGGGCGAGGCGTTCAATGCAATCAGTTGTTGGTCCAGTGCGTGCAATCGGCGACGACCGTCGAGGCTCGCACTGCCACCGGCATCCAGCACCGCCTGGGCACCGGCCTGCATGGCCCGCAAACCGGGTTCGCCGGCGCGGTACAGCACACAGGTGTCCGCCAGTTGGGTCATGATCGCCAGTAAGGCGTCGAGGCGGGCGTTCTGCTCGCCATGGGCCTGGGTGCGGCTGCGTCTGAGTTGCGGCAGTGCGCGTTGCATGATCGAAGGAAAGCCCAACTGCGCTTCTTCCCTTGCGCCGCGTGCACCGTAGCGCTGGGCCACTTGGGCGCCATGGCTGAGGGGTCTTGGCGCGTAGCGATCTTCAAGCAGCGCCAGGCGTGCGGCACGCAACGTGACGGCACCGGCGGCGCTGGATTCAGGCTCCAGCGCCGCCGCCGCCACCAACAGGCCCAACGCCCAGATCGCGCCACGATGGGTATTCACGCCGTCGGTGGTGGCGAGCATCGCCGCTTCGCCTTCACGACCGATGCGCCCGAGGGCCTCGCGCAGCGGCAGGCCCACCTCACCGAACGCCAGCGCCGCATCAGCCATTTCCTTGAAGGCGGGCCACAAGGAAAGCGCCGAGGCGTGCATCAGCCCCAGGTGCAGATCGGTATGGGCGCCATTGCCGCGGCGGTCCACCAGCGCCGGTTTGGGTGACAGGTCCGCTTCGTCGATCAGCGCGTCCACCGCCAGGTCCGCCAGCCGTTCGGCCAGGCTCAGGGTTTTCGGTTGCAGGTTGAGTGCGTGCATTACCAGCTCCTGAACTTGGCGGGTGGGTTGTAGAGGCCACCGGACCACTCCACCAGGTCGGCCACGCTCTTGGCGGCGAGCAATTCGCGGGTGGCGTCGGTGCGGCGGATACCCAAGTCTTCGGGCAAGGCGATCAGCCCTTCGCGGCGCATGCGGGCAGTGTCTTTCGGGTTGTGGCGCAGGCCGATGGCGGTGACCCCGGCAACCGCCGCGATCATCGCCTGGCGCTCTTCCAGGGAACGAGCCTTGTACAGATAGGCGATGCCCTCTTCGGTCAACAGATGGGTAACGTCGTCGCCGTAGATCATGATTGGCGCCAGGGGCATGCCGGCTTTCTTCGCCACGTCCACCGCATCGAGGGTGTCGACGAACGTCGGTTTGCCGCCCTCCTGGAAGGTCTCGACCATCTGCACCACCAGCTTCTTGCCGCGTTCGAGCAACGGCGCTTCGCCGTCGCCGTGGCGCATGTCGAGCCAGGCCGGGGTGCCGTGGCGGCGACCACGGGGATCATGGCCCATGTTTGGCGCACCACCGAAACCGGCCAGTCGGCCTCGGGTAACCGTCGAGGAATGACCATCACCATCCACTTGCAGGGTGGCACCGATGAACAGGTCCACCGCGTATTGGCCGGCCAGTTGGCAGACCATGCGGTTGGAGCGCAGCGAGCCATCGCGGCCAGTAAAAAACACGTCCGGCCGGGCGGCGATGTAATGCTCCATGCCCAGTTCAGTGCCGAAGCAGTGCACGCTGTCGACCCAGCCGCTTTCGATGGCCGGAATCAGCGTCGGATGAGGATTGAGGGTCCAGTTGCGGCAGATCTTGCCCTTCAGACCGAGGGATTCGCCATAGGTCGGCAGGATCAGCTCGATGGCGGCGGTGTTGAAGCCGATGCCGTGGTTGAGGGACTGGACGTTGTGTTTTTCGTAGATCCCACGGATCGCCATCATCGCCATGAGCACGTGCACAGGCTTGATGTGGCGCGGGTCGCGGGTGAATAGCGGTTCGATGTAGAACGGCTTGTCGGCCACCACCACGAAATCCACCCAGGACGCCGGGATGTCCACGCGTGGCAAGTCGCTGACGTCATCCACCAACTGGTTGACCTGGACGATGACGATGCCATCGCTGAAAGCCGCCGGCTCGATCAACGCCGGGGTGTCTTCGGTGCTGGGGCCGGTGTAGATATTACCGGCGCGGTCGGCCATGAAACCGGCCGAGAGCACCACGTTGGGAATCAAGTCCACCACCAGCCGGGCGTAGAGTTCGATGTAGGTGTGGATCGCGCCGATTTCCAGCAGACCGTCTTCCAGCAACTGGCTGATGCGCAGGCTCTGGGTCCCGGCGAAGGAAAAATCGAGTTTGCGGGCGATGCCGCGTTCGAACAGGTCCAGATGCTCGGAACGGCCGACGCTGGGCATGATCATGTGCAGGTCGTGCAGCTTCGAAGGATCGGCCTTGGCCAGGGAACGCGACAGGAAATCCGCCTGTTTCTGGTTGTTGCCTTCCAGCACCACACGGTCGCCAGGTTCGATCAAAACCTGCAATGCCTCGACGATCCGGTCGGTGGGCAATACCACACCATCGACCATGCCCTTCACCTGTTCGAGACGCCGCTGCTTTTCGCCGCGCCGCCGCGTCCAGCGCGAGTCGGGGGATATTGTTGTTGTCATGACCACTCCACGGGTTCGCTGTCGTGGAGACCACCTTAGGAGTGATGGGACGATGGCATCAATCAAGCTCGACGGTGGATCGTTACGCTTGGAGTAATGGTTGAAATGAATCTGTATGGGGCGAGAGGCTCTGTGGGAGCGGGCTTGCTCGCGAAAGCGGCGGGTCAGCTTGCATTTGTACTGGATGTACCACGCCTTCGCGGGCAAGCCCGGCTCCCACTGGTTCTGGAGGTGTTCTCCACGATCCCCTGTGGGAGCGAGCCTGCTCGCGATAGCGGTGGGTCAGGCGCCCTTTGCATTGACGGTTCCGACGCCATCGCGAGCAGGCTCGCTCCCACATTCGGTTGAGGTGGTTCGCAAACTCTGCACCCGCCATCTTCCCGCGGGCTAGGCTTTTACCAGTCCGGCGGCGATCACCAGTTCTTCAAGGGCCAACAGATCCGGCACCTTCGCCACATGCTCGCCCACCTGTACAGCCGCCTGCTCCAGCCCGCACAACGGCACGTCGACGTAACTCAACTGGCTATCAAGTTTGTAGGAGCGCGGGATGCCCTGCACCAGCAGGGCGATGAACTTCAATTCCGCGCGACCGCCCAGGGCGTTGAGCACGGCGATGCGGGCGCGCTCGCCAATCACGGTTTTCTGGTCGCAAGCCGATTCGAAACTCAACAACGGGATCTGCCGCTCACGCCAGGTGACCCAGCCCAGGAACCACGGCGGGGTGTCCATATCGAAGGTGCCGCTCTGATAGTCGATCAGCTCGGCCACCGCCACGTTGGGCAGCACCAGGTGTCGGTCGGCCAGGGGCAACAGCAGCCCGGTCAGGTAGCGGGTGCGATGGTCATGCATGGGGCTTGCTCCAGTGGGCGATGCTCTCGAGCAGCACCGACTCCTGATAGGGCTTGCCCAGGTAGTCGTTGACGCCGATGGCCATGGCCCGGTCGCGGTGTTTCTGGCCGGTGCGGGAGGTGATCATGATGATCGGCAGGTGCGCCAGGCGCGGGTCGTCGCGTACTTGCGTCGCGACCTCAAAGCCGTCCATGCGCGGCATCTCGATGTCCAGCAACATCAAGTCCGGGGTGTGCTCGCTCAGCAGCGCCATGGCATCCACGCCGTCCTTGGCGGTCAGGACGTGCATGCCGTGACGCTCCAACAGGCGACTGGTGACCTTGCGGACCGTCACCGAGTCGTCCACCACCAGCACCAGCAACGGCCGCAGGTGCTCGCCCTCGCCTTCAGTCAGCACCGGGCGACGTGGGGCCTGGTTGGGCATGGCGCGGATCGGTGCCAACAGGTCGAGAATCAGCACCACCCGGCCGTCGCCGAGAATGGTCGCGCCGGACAGGCCCTGCACCGCCGAGAATTGTGGACCGAGGCTCTTGACCACGATCTCCCGGGTCCCGACGGTGGCATCCACCTGCACCGCGACATGCCGTTCGTTGCACTGCACCAGCAACAGCGGCAAGGGCTGGCTCTGGCCCAGCAGTTTCGGCCGGGGCGCGGTTTTCAGCAGCTCGCCCAGGTAGCACAACTCATACCGCAGCCCAGCGTAGCTGTAGGTCGGTGGATCGAGCTGGTAATAAGCCTCCAGCTCGGCGGGCAGCACCCGCACGATGCTTTCGATGGTGTTCAACGGGATCGCATACTGGTCTTCGTGACACTGCACCATCAGGGCCCGGTTGACCGACACGGTAAAAGGCAGGCGGATGCGGAAATGCACGCCCTGCCCCGGCGTCGAGTCAATGACCATGCTGCCGCCCAGTTGCCGAACCTCCTCGTGGACCACGTCCATGCCGACGCCGCGCCCGGAGATCTGGGTGATTTTTTCGGCGGTGGAGAACCCCGGCTGCAGGATGAACTGCAACACGTCGCGGTCGCTGATATCACTGTCCGGCGCCAGCAGCCCACGCTTGATCGCCTTGCGCCGCACCGCGTCCAGCGGCACACCGGCGCCGTCGTCGCGGATATCGAAGACGATGTCGCCGCCTTCCCGGGACAGGTCGAGACTGATACGCCCACGGGCCGGTTTACCTGCGGCGATGCGCACGTCGGCCGGCTCCAGACCATGGTCGACGGCGTTGCGCAGCATGTGTTCCAACGGCGCGGCCATGCGCTCCAGCACGTTGCGATCCATCTCGCCTTCGGCATTATCGACGACGAACTCCACGTCCTTGCCCAGCTCCTGCGCCACCTGCCGGACGATGCGCTGGAGCCGCGGCACCATGCGTTCGAACGGCACCATGCGGGTGCGCATCAGGCCTTCCTGGAGCCGGGTGTTGATGCGCCGCTGTTGCTGCAGCAGGTTCTCGGCATCATGGTTGCTGCGGTCCAGGGTTTCCTTGAGGTCGAGCAAGTCCGAGGCGGACTCGAACAGCGCCCGGGACAACTGTTGCAGCTGGGAGTGGCGGTCCATTTCCAGCGGGTCGAACTCTTCGTAGCCCAGACGCTCGGCTTCCACTTGCTGGCGACTGAGAATCCGCCCCTGGGTTTCGGTGTCCAGGCGTCGCAACTGGTCGCGCATGCGCTCGATGGTGGTTTCCATTTCGCTCAGGGCCACGTGTGCATCGTTGACCTGCTGTTCGATACGGCCACGGAAGATCGACGTTTCCCCCGCCAGGTTCACCAGGTCGTCCAGCAATTCGGCGGACACCTTGACCATGTCCGCACCATCGCTCGACGCAGTTGGCTCGGGTTTGGCGGGCGCGGGTGCCGTGGCCGGACCTACGGGCATCGCCGGGGCTGCGGAGGGCTCCGTAGCCGGCGTCTCGCTGTTCTGCGGGTGGTTGACCGCCTGGATCTGCGCAATCAACCGGTCCGCCGGCGGACATGCCAGGCCGGCCCGTACAGCATCGAGCATGTGGGCCAATCGATCATGGCTGCTCTGCAGCAGGACGAACAACGCCGGAGTCGGTTGCAACAGGCCCGCGGACAAGCCTTCATAGAGATTTTCCAACTCATGGGCCAAGTCGCCGATGGGCCCGATCTCCACCATCCGCGCGCCGCCCTTGAGGGTGTGCAGGTCCCGCAGCAGGGTTTCCACCGCCTGGCGGTTCGATGGTTCGGCCTGCCAGCGCAGCAAGGCCGCGCCGGAACTGTCGAGGATGTCGAACCCTTCCTCGAGAAAGATCTCCAGCAGTTCGGGATCATGGCTGGCCGCGTCGCCTGGGATCGACCCGACGCCCTCAATGGCGTTCGGCTTGTCCTGACGGAACCGGCGGATGGCGTCGATCAGCGACACCGGATCGCCCAAGGTCTGGCCCTGCTGCAATTGCCCGAGCAACAGGTCGAGGCGCTCGTGGCTGCCGTTGAGCAGATGAGCCAGCTCATCGCTGTAGCTGTAGCGGCGATCCACCAAGCCTTCGTAGAGGTTTTCCAGTTCCTGGGCCAGATCGCTGATCGGCCGGATATCGGCCATGCGCGCACCACCCTTGAGGGTATGCAGGTCCCGCTGCAACGAGGACAGCGGTGCCCCGTTGTCCGGGTCCGCCAGCCAGCGTTGCAGGGCCTGGGCGGCACTTTCCAGGATGTCCTGAGCCTCTTCGAGGAAGATCGAGGTGATGTCGTCGTCCATCGATGTGTCAGCAGGCACGTCGCGTTCGAGCTCGGCGGTTGCATGCCCCAGCTCGCGGATGCTCAAGGTGCGGCTGCCATCGCTGCGGATCAGGCCGGTGGCCGACGGATCTAGACCAGCCTCGAGCAGCGCATGCAGGGCCTGGATCCGCTCGGGTCGTGGATGCACATGCTGACCGGCCGCCAACTCATCGAGCATGTCGATCAACGCTTCGTGGGCACGTTGCGCCTGCTGGAAGAATTCGTCGCTGACCACCAGGCTGCTTTCTTCCACGGCGCCATAAAGATCGAGCAAGGCTTCGCAGAGCTCGTCCACCGGCTGCAGGTCGGCCAGGTGCGCGCCTTCGCCAAGGGTCGTCAACTCATCCAGCAAAGCGCTTAACTCCTGGCCTTCGCCGGGGTGCTGCTGCCAGCGTTGCAACAGATTTTCGGCGTCCAGCAGGATGTCCATGCCCTGGGCCAGGAAATCGTTGATCAGTTGCGGGTCGCGCTTGTTTCGCGCGCCATTGTCTGAAGTGCCGCTGACCGCTTGCAGGCGCTCGGCCACCAGGGCCTGGGTTCGCCGGATCAAGTCCGCGGCCCCGGGAATCGGCGCCAGTGGATCACCGTGCAACTGGCGCAGGCCCAGGCGCAGCAGGCCTTCGGCTTCCAGCAGGCACTCGACTTCATCCAGGTCGAGGGCTATCAGGTGCACCCTGTACTCCCGGGCAAGTTGGTCCATCGCCCCGGCCAGCTCGGCAATCGGCAGCACGCCAGCCATGGATGCGCTGCCCTTGAGGGTGTGCAGGGCACGCTGCAATTCGTCACTGGCCTGCAAGGGCAGGTGTTCGGCGGCCTGCTCGAGAAAACGATTGAGACCGGCGAGATGCCCCTGGGCTTCCTTGTCGAAGATCTTCAACAGCAGCGGGTCGAGGGCGGCTACGTCCCCCTGGTCTTCATCGAGCTCATCGCTGCCCTTGGCCAGGGCGTGGGCGCGTGCGGCCAACCGGTCGACATCGTCACGCTGGCGCTGGAGATGGGCGGCAAAATCGGCCACCAGCGTGGGCAGCAGCCGTACTGTGTCGTCCACCAGTTGCAGAACCGTAGCACTCGGCTCGACGCTGTGTTCCAGCACCCGGTTGAGCAGGTTCTCCACCGCCCAGGCCAGTTCCCCCAGCACCAGTGCCCGGACCATGCGGCCGCTGCCCTTGAGCGTGTGGAAGGCCCGGCGCACTTCGCCCAGGGCGACCTGGTCGGCAGGTTGAGCGGCCCAGCGCGGCAGGTACTCGTGCAGCACCTCCAGCACCTCGCCGGTTTCCTCGAGGAAGACCTCACGCAATTCTTCGTCGACCGGGTGCTCATCCACCGGAGGCGGCAGCAGACTGCCCGGCGTGCTCCTGGCCGGCGGATTGACCGCCGAGACCGGGCTGGCCAGCATGTCGGCGAGGGACTGCACGGTCTGCGGATCATCCAGCTCCTGCAAATCCTGCATGACCTGGGCTTCGTTGGGGCTCAGCACATCGTCGAGCAAGGGTACCCGGGCCTCATCTGGGAAATAGCCGAGCGCGGCCAGGCTCCGCTCGACCCCATCCAGCAACGGCTCGCCGGGTGTTTCCGGATCTTCGCTCAAACGCTCCAGGTAATATTCAAGACCGGTGATCACGTCGGCCAGATGGTCGAGCTCTTCCCAACCCGGTCGGGCCTGGTCCAGCAACAGGTGGTCGCGAATGAATCCGTTGCAGGCCTCCACCAGGCCGGCAGCGCGACTCAGGGGGATCATCGCCAGGGCGCCGCGGACCTGGGTCAGCAGGGTCGGCAAGGTCTGTAGTTGTTCGCTGTTCCAATCGGCGTCGATGTAGTCGACGATCATGTCCTTGGCCTGCTGCAGGCAGGTGTGGGCTTCCTTGATGACAATCTGGTGGATCTGGGTCAGGTCGGTGGTGGGCAATTGGCTGTCTTCACGACTTTCAGGCTCGACGGTGCCCACCATGCCGGCCAGGTTGGCCTCGACATAGAGCAAGGCCCCGGCGACGTCCATGAGAGTCGCGTCATCGGGCTCCCGTTGGCCTTGGGAGAGGCTCAGGACCACCGCCAATTGATCGATGATGACCTTGCGAGGCTGGCCGAAACCCAGCACCGCCAGGGTATCGGCGATCTGCCGCAAGGGCGCCAGCAGGCTGTCCAGCTCCGAGGCGTGCTGGCGGTCACTGCGCACGAACAGGTCCAGCCGCTCCTTGACCCGCACCAGTTCCTCGCAGAGCGCGGTGAGCACCGAGCGCATGGCATCGCGGTCGGGCCCGGCCAGGCGCGCACGCTCTTCGTCGAGCATGGCGCTGTCGGGCAGCGCATCGTCCAGTGAGTAGCGTTCTTTCATGATCTGCATCTGCCCGCTGGGGTATTCGGCCTTGGCAATATAGAACAACAAGCTCTTGAGCAGGTGCGGCGGTGCCGGTTGATTGATACCGGGCATGCCCTGGTCGAGCAGGCGCTTGAGTTCCTTGTCGGCTTCCTTGAACAGGCTGCGTAACGCCGGGCTGTTGGCGATACGCCCGTCACGCATGCCTTCGATCAACGCCGAAGCCACCTGCCACAGGGCATTGAGCGGCGCGCCTGCGCAGAGCCCTTCGAGGCGATGGAAGACTTTGGCCAGGTAACCGAGGTGGGTGGCATCGTCCTGTTCGCGCAACAGGCCCACCAGGGCCACTTGCAAGGTCTGGCGCAATTTGCGCAAAGTGCCGGGCAGGTCCGCCGGCTCGAGCCGCTTCAGGGCTGCATCGCCGAGGGGCGCGATATCGGGCAATTCCGGGCTGAACAGGCTGGTTTCCGACAACAGGCTTTCGCCCCGGGCACTGCGCAAGTCGTTGATCAGCGGCAAGACCACCAGCGGCAGGTCGCGACGGGCACCCTGGATGCGGTCCAGGTACATCGGCAGCTGTCCCAGGGCCTGGCTCAACAGGCTGATGGCTTCGTCGCGATGGGCGATGCGATTGTCCTGCAGGGCGACGCACAGGTGCTCCATTTCTTCGGCCAGCAACGCCGCGCCATAGAACTCGACCATCTGCAGGCCACCATGTACCTGGTGAATGCAGGCCAGGCATTGCCCAAGGGCATCCGCCGCCTGCGGGTCATCCACCAGCCGGTTGAGGGCCAGATGGGCCTGCTTCAGCGTTTCGGCAATCTCGCCCTTGACCCATTCCAGGGCCACGTAGTCGTGCCGATCACCCATAACCGCTCCAATCCGGCAAATACACCCTCCTTGTGGCGGGAGGACTCATCTGTGGGAGCAAAGCTTGCTCGCGATAAAGGCAACTCGATCTCCGGCCTGACGCGTCGCTCTCATCGCGGGCAAGCCTTGCTCCCACATGATTCCCCTCGCCCCGTATACCGCCTCCAACAATCAAGACTTGTCCTCATCCTTAGCCGCCGGCAACGTGAACCCGGACACCGACCGGCGCAGCTGGCTGGCCATTTTCGCCAGGTTGCCGATGCTCTCGGCGGTGGCGGTGGAGCCGGACGAGGTCTGGGTGGTGATCTGCTGGATCACGTTCATCGTCAGGGAAATCTGTCCCGCCGAAGTGGTCTGCTGCTGCGCGGCGTTGGAAATGCTCTGGATCAGCGCCGCCAGGGTCTTCGACACGCCCTCGATCTCCTCCAGGGCCACGCCGGCATCCTGGGCCAGACGGGCGCCGCGCACCACTTCGCTGGTGGTCTGCTCCATGGAGATCACCGCTTCGTTGGTATCGGCCTGGATCGCCCGCACCAGCGTTTCGATCTGCCGGGTCGCCGCCGAAGAGCGCTCCGCCAGCCGTTGTACTTCATCGGCCACCACCGCGAAGCCGCGCCCCGCATCACCGGCCATGGACGCCTGGATCGCGGCGTTGAGGGCCAATATGTTGGTCTGGTCGGCAATGTCGTCGATCAGGCTGACGATGTCGCCGATTTCCTGGGACGACTCGCCCAGGCGCTTGATGCGCTTGGCGGTGTCCTGGATCTGCTCGCGAATGTTGTCCATGCCATGAATGGTGTTGTGCACCACCTCGTTGCCCTTGTTGGCGATCTCCACGGAGCGCTCGGCCACCGCCGACGACTCGGCGGCGTTGGCCGATACCTGGTCGATGGACTGGGCCATTTCATTGATTGAAGTCGAAGCTTCGCTGATCTGCTGGGCCTGGTGCTCGGAAGCCTGGGCCAGGTGCATGGCGGTGGCCTGGGTTTCCTGCACCGCGGCGGCGACCTGGCCAGCGGTGAGGTTGATGGTGGCGACCAGGTCGCGCAGTTGGTCCACCGAATAATTGATCGAGTCGGCAATGGTGCCGGTGAAGTCCTCGGTGACCGACGCGGTGACGGTCAGGTCGCCGTCGGCCAGATCGGCGATTTCGTCCAGCAAGCGCATGATCGCGTTCTGGTTGCGCTCGTTCTTTTCCGCGGTTTCGTGCAACTGGCGGTTGGTTTCACGCACCATCACCAGACCGATCAGGATGATCGATGTCAGCGCCAGCAACCCCAGCACATAACCGCCGATGGCGTGGACGGACCGACCGCTGGCCAGGTTCTCCAGTGCGGTGGTCAGGTGCGAGGCTTCGTCCAACAGGGTCTGCGACAGATTGAAGATGTTGCCCGCCGACTCGCGAACCTTGAACAGCTCCGGCGAGGTTTCGAGGATTTCGTCCACCGAGCCCGAGACGAACTCGAACAGTTCACTGATTTCGCTCAGGCGTGCCCGGGCATCGCGATCCTGGACCTGGGAGATCTTCAAGGCCGGGTCGCCTTGCAACATCCCGTTGAGCACCTGGCCGAAACGCGCGGCATCGCGGCCAAAGGTATCGGCGGCCTGGCTGGCGTTCTCATCCCCCGCCAGCACGGTATTCACTGCACCCAGTATGCGCTCGGCCAACAGCGACTGGCGCTGGGCCATGGCCACCTGGGCCGCTGGTGCGCCCCGTTGCAGCAGGATCTCGACGACTTTCTCATATTCGACCTGCAACTGCGGCACGGTTTCGGCCAAGGTCGCCGCCACCTGATGCAGCGACAGCACAGTCTGCTCGCTGGACAGGATGGCGTCGGTGTTCTTGAGCAGGCGCTCCCAGTCCAGTTGCACCGCGCGCATCTGCGGTCGCAGGGTCGAGGGCGCCGGTGGCAGGCCGGTCACCGGGTCACCCTGCTTGAGGTAGCCCCAGCGCTGGGCAAAATCGTTGCGTGCATCGCTCAGCAACTTGAACGCCGCAGCCTTGCCGGCGGCGGCCTCGGTGGCGTTCTTGGCAATGCGCTGGGACAACACCCGCAACTCACCGGCATGGCCGATGTACTGTTTATCGTAGGTGGACTGGGTGTTGAGGTACGCGAAATTGGCGAACAGCAGCATGATGAAGATGATCAGCGCGACGAACAGCACGATGATCTGCGAACGACTGCGCGACGCTTCCAGTGGCTTGCCTGTGTGTGCTTTGCTCATCGATTTTCGCCTGTACTGCCCAATCCAACTCGCCATGGGTGACTGATCTCAGGGCGGCTCTGTGGGAGCAAGGCTTGCCCGCGATGACAACAACACGGTTTGCTGCCGACCGAGGCGTCTGCATCGCGAGCAAGCTTTGCTCCCACAGGCTCGCTCCCACAGGAGGCTGCGCGGTGTCTGTTAAATAGCCACATCCATGAACCCCTCAGACTGCGTCAACGCAAAAGGGCTGAACACCTGCCACTGTCGCTCGCCACGAAACCGGCCCTTGACGAAGGCGGCTTCCGGACAGTCGCGATCGTTTGCCTGCATCGGCTCCAGGCTGTCCTGGGCGAAATGCTGCAATCCGAGGACTTCATCCACCAGCAACCCGGCGAACACCTCGCCATGATCCACCACCAGCACCCGCCGCTGCTTGCGCACCGTCGACAGTTCGTGACCGAAAAAACCGCACAGGTCCATCAACGGCAACAGTCGCCCACGCAGGTTGGCCACACCACGCACCCACGGCTTGACCCCAGGCAGATGCGTATGACGTGGCTCGTGCAGCACTTCGCTGACTTCTTCCATGGGCGCCACGTACCAACGCTCGCCCAGGCGAAAGCCGATACCACTCCAGGCATGACGGTGGGTCGGTTGGGACGGCAGGTCCGCCGCCAGCGACCGGCAGCGTCGATCGATCTGCAGCAGCAGCTCGAACGCAGTCAGGGATGGGCTCATGGCCGCGCCGTCAACCCGCCAGGACGTTGTTCAGGGTCTTGATCAGGGTTTCTTCGTCGACCGGCTTGGTCAGGTAGTCCTTGGCGCCTTGGCGCGTGCCCCAGACCTTATCGGTTTCCTGGTCCTTGGTGGTGATGATGATGACCGGGATATGCCCGGTTTCCGGATCC
This sequence comes from Pseudomonas sp. FG13, assembly GCF_057809755.1. Taxonomy (NCBI): domain Bacteria; kingdom Pseudomonadati; phylum Pseudomonadota; class Gammaproteobacteria; order Pseudomonadales; family Pseudomonadaceae; genus Pseudomonas; species Pseudomonas sp. FG13. The sequence goes on along the minus strand of NZ_JBMDKO010000013.1, from coordinate 19,511 downwards.
TTGGTCAATTGGCGTGTCGCCTGGAACCCGTTGAGGCCGGGCATGACGATGTCCATCAGCACCGCATCGGGCTTTTCCTGGCGGGCCAGGGCCACGCCGTCGGCGCCGTTCTCGGCCTTGAGGACCAGGTGACCGTGTTTTTCCAGCATGCCGGTCAGCTTGTACATTTCAGTCGGCGAATCATCGACGATCAGAATTCGTGCCATGGTGTTCCCCATTCTTGTCGACCCCAGGCTCTGCGGCCGGGCGTCATTTAATGTGCCTGGTGCGGCTGGACGGCGGCAAAGCCCGGAACATGAGCTTGTATCGCGCCCAGCAGTTCTTCCTTGCTGAAAGGCTTGGTCAAAAACTGATCGGAACCGACGATACGTCCCTTGGCCTTGTCGAACAGCCCGTCCCGGGACGACAGCAGGATCACTGGCGTGGCCTTGAAGGCGCTGTTGTTCTTGATCAGGGCGCAGGTCTGGTAACCGTCCAGACGCGGCATCATGATGTCGACAAAGATGATGCCCGGGTGATGGTCGGTGATCTTGGCCAGGGCATCGAAGCCATCGACCGCCGTGATCACCTCGCAACCCACATTGCGCAGCAAGGTTTCGGCGGTACGGCGAATGGTCTTCGAATCGTCGATGACCATGACCTTCAAGGCGCTGGGTTGCTGCTGCGTAGGATGCTCTGCCATTGCCACTGCGAACCGGTTTTAAACGCGTAAATGCGACCGACGGCGCAAGCCCTTGATGTTCAAGGCCCGCGCGCCACATGGCAGCCTTTTTAGCACAGTCTCCAGCGCCGGGCTATCGGCCGGACGGTACGGTGGTTTTTCCTTGACCGCGAATCCGGCGGGCGCCACTCTGACGCCACTTTTTCACGCCCTTTGTGCCCCATCAGATTTCGAGGAACCAAGCCATGAGCGTACGCGTCGGCATTGTCATGGACCCTATCGCCAGCATTTCCTACAAAAAGGATAGCTCGCTGGCCATGCTGCTGGCCGCTCAAAAGCGCGGCTGGGAATTGTTCTACATGGAACAGCGCGATCTCTACCAGGCCGAAGGCCAGGCCCGGGCGCGCATGAAACCGTTGAAAGTCTTCGCCAACCCGGAAAAATGGTTTGAACTGGGCGACGAAAACGATGCGCTGCTGAGCGACCTGGACGTGATCCTGATGCGCAAGGATCCGCCGTTCGACATGGAATTCGTGTATTCCACTTACCTGCTGGAACAAGCCGAAACCGCCGGCGTGCTGGTGGTCAACAAGCCCCAGAGCCTGCGCGACTGCAACGAGAAGCTGTTCGCCACCCTGTTCCCGCAATGCACGCCACCGACCATCGTCAGCCGCCGTCCGGATGTACTGCGCGAGTTCGCCGATCATCACGGCGACGTGATCCTCAAGCCCCTGGACGGCATGGGCGGTTCTTCGATCTTCCGCCACACCGCCGGCCACCCGAACCTCTCCGTGATCCTGGAAACCCTGACCCTGCACGGCAAGCAGCAGATCATGATCCAGGGCTACCTGCCGGCCATCGTCGATGGCGACAAGCGCATCCTGATGATTGATGGCGAGCCGGTGGACTACTGCCTGGCGCGCATTCCGGCAGCGGGCGAAACCCGCGGCAACCTGGCCGCCGGCGGCCGTGGCGAAGCCCGCCCGTTGACCGAGAAGGACCGCTGGATCGCGGCCCAGGTCGGCCCGACCCTGCGGGAAAAAGGCCTGCTGTTCGTGGGCCTGGACGTGATCGGCGAGCACCTGACGGAAATCAACGTCACCAGCCCGACCTGCATCCGCGAGATCGATAATGCCTTCGGCACCGACATCGGCGGGATGCTGATGGATGCCATCGATCAGAAGCTCAAGGCTCGTTGATCCAGATCTGATGAAGGGAACCCACATTGCGTTATCATGCCCGGCCTGAAAAAAACGCGATGTTGGTTTCCTTGTCATGACCCTCCCGTCCGATCTGCCCCTAGAGCTCGCCCACCGTGGCGTGCGTCCGGCTGATCGCCTCGGCTTTACCCTGTTCCTGGCGGCGCTGATCCACCTGGCGCTGCTGCTGGGCGTCGGGTTTGCCACGGTCGAGCCCAAGCAGATCACCCAGACCCTCGAAATCACCCTGGCCACCTTCAAGAGCGAAACCAAGCCGAAGCAGGCAGATTTCCTCGCCCAGGAAAACCAGCAAGGCAGCGGCACCCTGGAAAAAAAGGCGGTTCCCAAGACCACCGAGATCGCGCCGTTCCAGGATAACCAGGTTCAGAAGGCCAGCCCTCCCCCGGCCGCCAAGCCCGAGGTCCAGGAAGCGGCCCCCAAGGCTGCCGTGACCACCGTGGCGCCGAAGCCGAAAAAGGCGCCGGTCAAGGAAGAGGTCAAGCCCGATCCCAAGCCCAAGGCCCCGGCACCGACCTTCGACAGCTCTCAGCTGTCCAGCGACATCGCCAGCCTGGAAGCCGAACTGGCCCAGGAACAGCAGCTCTATGCCAAACGCCCGCGTATCCACCGCCTGAGCGCCGCCTCGACCATGCGTGACAAGGGCGCCTGGTACAAGGACGAGTGGCGCAAGAAGGTCGAGCGCATCGGCAACCTCAATTACCCCGACGAAGCGCGGCGCAAGCAGATCTACGGCAACCTGCGGCTCATGGTCTCGATCAACCGCGACGGTTCCTTGTATGAAGTGCTGGTGCTGGAGTCCTCTGGCCAGCCGCTGCTGGACCAGGCGGCCCAGCGCATCGTGCGCCTGGCGGCGCCGTTCGCGCCGTTTACCGGAGATTTGTCGGACATCGACCGACTGGAGATCATCCGCACCTGGAAATTCTCCCGGGGTGACCGGCTTTCCAGTAACTGACCCACTGCCCAAGCCCCTTGTGGGAGCGGGTTGTGTGGGAGCAAGGCTTGCCCGCGATGAAAACGCCGCGGTCTCTTGAGGACCGCAGCGCCTGGATCGCGAGCAAGCTTTGCTCCCACACAACCCGCTCCCACATTTGATCGGTGTCGCCAACCAGATCGAGGTATTTCCTGCACATCCCCAGCTTGTCAGTTCGCCCCTGCGCCGCCACACTATCGCCTATGAAAAACGTCAGCCCCACCTACCTCAAGCATCATTTCCTGATCGCCATGCCGCATATGGCCGATCCGAACTTCGCCCATACCTTGACCTACATCGTCGAGCACACGGCCAATGGCGCCATGGGGCTGGTGATCAATCGCCCGCAGGAGCTGAACCTGGCGGACATTCTCGAGCAGCTGCGCCCTGAGGTAGAGCCGCCCATCCTGTGCCAGCACGTGCCGATTTTCATCGGCGGGCCGGTGCAGACCGACCGCGGTTTCGTGCTCCATCCATCGGGGCCGAGCTACCAGGCCACCGTGGACCTCAATGGCGTGTCGCTGTCGACTTCCCAGGACGTGTTATTTGCCATCGCCGACGGTGTCGGTCCGGAAAAAAGCCTGATCGCCCTCGGCTATGCCGGTTGGGAAGCCGGGCAACTGGAGGCCGAACTGGCCGACAATGCCTGGCTGACCTGCCCGTTCGACGCCGACATCCTGTTCAACACCAGCAGTGAACTGCGCCTGGAAGCGGCGGCCAACCGCCTGGGGATCAACCTCAGTCTGCTCACCAGCCAGGCAGGACACGCCTGATGGCCCTGCGCCTGCTGCTGGGTTTCGATTACGGCACCAAACAGATCGGCGTCGCAGTCGGCCAGGTCGTTACCGGCCAGGCCCGCGAGCTGTGCACCCTCAAGGCGCAGAATGGCGTTCCGGACTGGAACCAGGTCGAAGCGCTGATCAAGGAATGGAAACCCGACGCCGTGGTGGTCGGCCTGCCGCTGAACATGGACGGTACGCCCAGCGACATGTGCGTGCGCGCCGAAAAATTCGCCCGTCGGCTCAATGGCCGCTACAACCTGCCCTTCTACACCCATGACGAGCGCCTGACCACGTTCGAAGCCAAGGGCGAACGCCTCGAGCGTGGCGGGCAGAAAGGCAGTTACCGCGACAACCCGGTGGACGCCATCGCCGCCGCCCTGCTGCTGCAGGGCTGGCTCGATGCCAATAGCGCCCTGTTCGACACCTGATTTTGAAAGCGCCGCCAAGGCGCTTTCTTTTAGCGATAGACCGGGCCTTTCACCGCCGGCCCGGGAACCTGAAGGAGCCAGCATGAGCCTGCCCAATCCTGCCGACCTGATCAGCCAGATGGCGATCCGTCTCACGGCACACCTGGAACAACGCGGCATCCGCGAACCGCGCTACATCGGCATTCGCACCGGCGGCGTCTGGGTTGCCCAGGCCTTGCTCGAGGAGCTTGGCAGCCAATCGCCGCTGGGCACCCTGGACGTGTCCTTCTACCGCGACGACTTCAGCCAGAACGGCCTGCACCCACAGGTACGTCCTTCGGCGCTGCCGTTCGAGATCGAGGGCCAGCACCTGGTCCTGATCGATGACGTGCTGATGAGCGGCCGGACCATTCGCGCCGCCATGAACGAGTTGTTCGACTACGGCCGCCCGGCCAGTGTGACCCTGGTGTGCCTGCTGGACCTGGACGCCGCCGAGTTGCCGATCCGCCCGAACGTGGTCGGCGCGACGTTGACACTGGCCGCACACCAGCGGGTCAAGCTCTCCGGCCCCGCACCGCTGCAACTCGAACTGCAAGACCTTGCCCTTTAACAGCCCTTGTAAGAGTCCATCGCGATGACGCCTCTCGAAACCAAGCGCCCGCTGCAGCTCAACGATCAGGGCCAGCTGCGGCACTTCCTGTCCCTCGACGGCCTGCGCCGCGAGCTGCTGACGGAAATCCTCGACACCGCCGACTCGTTCCTCGAAGTCGGTGCCCGGGCGGTGAAGAAAGTCCCGTTGCTGCGCGGCAAGACCGTGTGCAACGTGTTCTTCGAAAACTCCACCCGCACCCGCACCACCTTCGAACTGGCGGCCCAGCGGCTGTCGGCGGACGTCATCACCCTCAACGTGTCGACGTCCTCGGCGAGCAAGGGCGAAACCCTGCTCGATACCCTGCGCAATCTCGAAGCCATGGCGGCGGACATGTTCGTCGTGCGTCACGGAGACTCCGGCGCGGCACACTTCATTGCCGAACACGTCTGCCCGCAGGTGGCGATCATCAACGGCGGCGACGGCCGTCACGCCCACCCGACCCAAGGCATGCTGGACATGCTGACCATTCGCCGGCACAAGGGCAGCTTCGAGAACCTCTCGGTGGCCATTGTCGGCGACATCCTGCACTCGCGGGTGGCTCGCTCGAACATGCTCGCCCTTAAGACCCTCGGTTGTCCGGACATCCGCGTGATCGCGCCGAAAACCCTGCTGCCCATCGGCGTCGAGCAGTACGGCGTGAAGGTCTACACCGACATGACCGAAGGCCTCAAGGACGTCGACGTGGTGATCATGCTGCGCCTGCAGCGTGAACGCATGACCGGTGGCCTGCTGCCCAGCGAAGGTGAGTTCTACCGCCTGTTCGGCCTCACCACCGCTCGCCTGGCCGGAGCCAAGCCGGATGCCATCGTCATGCACCCGGGGCCGATCAACCGCGGCGTGGAGATCGAGTCGGCGGTGGCCGATGGCCCCCATTCGGTGATTCTCAACCAGGTGACCTACGGCATCGCCATCCGCATGGCCGTGCTGTCCATGGCCATGAGCGGGCAAACGGCCCAGCGCCAATTCGACCAGGAGAACGCCCAGTGAAGCTCAGCATTCTCGGCGCACGCGTGATCGATCCGGCCAGCGGCCTGGATCAAGTGACTGACATCCATATCGATGCCTGCAAAATCGTCGCCCTGGGCGCCGCCCCGGCCGGTTTCGTGGCGGTCGAGACCCTCGACGCCCAAGGCCTGGTGGCCGCCCCCGGCCTGGTCGACCTGAACGTCGCCCTGCGCGAGCCTGGCTACAGTCGCAAAGGCAGCATCGTCAGCGAGACCCGGGCTGCCGCCGCCGGTGGCGTGACCAGCCTGTGCTGCCCGCCACAGACCAAACCGGTTCTGGACACCTCGGCCGTGGCCGAACTGATCCTCGACCGCGCTCGCGAAGCCGGCAATACCAAGGTCTTTCCGATTGGTGCATTGAGCAAAGGCCTCGATGGCGAACAACTGGCGGAGCTGATTGCGTTACGCGATGCCGGCTGCGTGGCGTTCGGCAACGGCCTGAACAGTTTCCGCAACACCCGTACCCTGTGCCGCGCCCTGGAATACGCAGCCACCTTCGGCCTGACGGTGATCTTCAACTCCCAGGATCACGACCTGGCCGAAGGTGGCCTGGCCCACGAAGGCCCGACCGCCAGCTTCCTCGGCCTGCCGGGCATACCTGAGACCGCCGAGACCGTGGCCCTGGCCCGCGACCTGTTGCTGGTGGAACAAAGCGGTGCGCGCGCGCACTTCAGCCAACTGACCAGCGCCCGTGGCGCGGCGCTGATCGCCCAGGCCCAGGCCCGCGGCTTGCCGGTGACCGCCGATGTGGCGCTGTACCAACTGATCCTGACCGACGAAGCCCTGATCGACTTCAACAGCGTCTATCACGTCCAGCCACCGCTGCGCACCCGCGCTGACCGGGATGGCCTGCGCGAGGCAGTGAAATCCGGAGTGATCTCGGCCATCTCCAGCCATCACCAACCCCATGAGCGCGATGCCAAGCTGGCACCCTTCGGCGCCACCGAACCGGGCATCAGCAGCGTCGAACTGCTGTTGCCGCTGGCGATGACACTGGTGGAAGACGGCCTGCTCGACCTGCCGACCTTGCTGGCGCGCCTTAGCGCCGGCCCGGCCCAGGCACTGCAACTACCAGCCGGAAAACTGGCGGTGGGTGCGGCAGCGGACCTGGTGCTGTTTGACCCGGCCGCCTCCACCGTGGTCGGGGAAAACTGGCGCTCCAAGGGCGACAACTGCCCGTTCCTGGGCCACAGCTTGCCGGGAGTGGTGCGTTATACCCTGATGGATGGGCGGGTCACTCATCAGGCCTGACACCGCGTCGCGCCTATCGCGAGCAGGCTCGCTCCCACATTGGGTTTCAGGGCATTCACACAATTTGTGTGCGCTGAAGATCCCTTGTGGGAGCGAGCCTGCTCGCGATGGGAGCAACCCGGTTTTACTGAAAAGCCCCACGCTTCTGCGCATTGCGAATCGAAACCTGGTCGTTCAGCGTCCAGAAGTCATACAGCACCCCCAGGAAGAACACCCCGCCAGTCAGCAGGTAGATGATCCCGCTGAGCCATTTGCCTTTGATACATCCGGTGCACGCCGAACACCCCGAGAAACGTCAACAGGATCCACGCCACGGTGTATTCGATGGGTCCTGGGGTGAAACGCAGGTCCGCTTCGCGGTCCATGGCAGGAATCAGGAACAGGTCGATCAGCCAGCCTATGCCCAGCAGGCCGAAGGTGAAGAACCAGATCGTGCCGGTGACCGGCTTGCCATAGTAGAAACGATGGGCCCCGGTGAAACCGAAAATCCAGAGCAGATACCCGATGATTTTGCTGTGGGTGTCATGGCTAGCGTCCAGCTGATAGCTGTTCATGAATGGCCTCTTTTGCCTCGATAGATAAATTTGTTCAGTTTATTTGTGACTTTTGTGTGTCTTGCCGACAAGCGGTCCTTGGCGCCTTGGGCGCAGCGGAGCCCCCGTATTCCGGGGCCTGTGCCGGACAATCGGGGCAAAATGGCGCATTCTCAGGGGTTACGCGCAGGATTTCGGATCGACAAACGGCCTCGGAATCCGCCAAAAAGCTGTTATAAAGTTGCGCGCCAACCTATAAGAGCCCTGCCTAATGCGTCCATTTTTCAAGACATGGCTAACCATTTGCCTATTATTGCCACTGGCCGCCCACGCCACCAATCGTGAGCAACGTCTTCCCAACGTCAACGGCTACACCCCGAAATCCCATGTTTCTGCGCCTTCGAGCAAGAACAAGCCCAGCGTCCAGTATACGAACACGGGCAACAGCAAGCTGGTTCCGCCCATGGCGACCAAAGCGAGCAGCAACGTATTGAGCCGTGCCGTGAATGTACTCGGCACACCTTATCGTTGGGGCGGCAGCAGCCCAAGTAAAGGCTTCGATTGCAGTGGCCTGGTGAAATATGCGTTCAACGACGCCACTTTCGACCTGCCACGCACCTCGAATGCCATGGCGGCCGGTCACGGTGAGAAAGTCGAGCGCAAGGACCTCAAGCCCGGCGACCTGATCTTCTTCAAGCTCAAGAGCCGCCGGGTCAACCACGTGGCCATCTACCTGGGCAACGACCGCTTCATTCACGCACCACGTCGCGGCAAGTCGGTGACCATCGACACCCTGAACAAACCGTACTGGGACACCCACTACGTGGTTGCCAAGCGGGTGTTGCCGAAAGAGCCGGGCGGGATGCGGGTCGTGCAGCGCTGATGATCGTTCCCACGCTCTGCGTGGGGATGCCTCAGCGGACGCTCTGCGTTCGGCTCTCAGGGACGCGGAGCGTCCCCGGCTGCGTTCCCACGCAGAGCGTGGGAACGATCGGAAAACCCCTCAGAAATTATCCGGCGTACGCGCCCGCTCCCGCGCGTGCTCACGGCTGATCAAGCCTTTGGTCACCAGGTCCTTCAGACACATATCCAGCGTCTGCATCCCCAGCGAACCGCCGGTCTGGATCGCCGAGTACATCTGCGCCACCTTGTCCTCGCGGATCAGGTTACGAATCGCCGATGTGCCCAGCATGATCTCATGAGCGGCGACCCGGCCGCCGCCGATCTTCTTGATCAGCGTCTGGGAAATCACCGCCTGCAATGATTCGGACAACATCGAGCGCACCATGGACTTCTCGTCTCCTGGGAACACGTCCACCACCCGGTCGATGGTCTTGGCCGCCGACGTGGTGTGCAGGGTGCCGAATACCAAGTGCCCGGTTTCGGCGGCGGTCAGTGCCAGGCGGATGGTTTCCAGGTCACGCATCTCCCCTACCAGGATCACGTCCGGGTCTTCCCGCAGGGCCGAACGCAGGGCCGTGGAAAAACCTTGGGTGTCGCGGTGCACTTCGCGCTGGTTGATCAGGCACTTGCGTGGTTCGTGAACAAATTCGATGGGGTCCTCGATGGTGAGGATGTGGTGATGCTTATGGGTGTTGAGGTAGTCGATCATCGCCGCCAGGGTGGTGGATTTGCCTGAGCCGGTTGGCCCGGTCACCAGCACCAGCCCGCGAGGGGCCTCGGTCACTTTGCGAAACACCTCGCCCATGCCCAGCTCTTCCATGGTCAGGACTTTCGACGGAATGGTCCGGAACACCGCCCCCGCGCCGCGATTCTGATTGAACGCGTTGACCCGAAACCGGGCGACCCCGGGTACATCGAAGGAAAAATCGGTTTCCAGAAACTTTTCGTAATCTACCCGTTGCCGGTCGTTCATGATGTCGTAGATCAGCTCATGAACCTGTTTGTGGTCCAGTGCCGGCAGGTTGATCCGCCGCACATCGCCATCAACCCGGATCATCGGCGGCAGCCCGGCGGACAGATGCAGGTCCGAAGCCCCCTGTTTGGCGCTGAACGCCAGCAGTTCAGTGATATCCATAGCGCTCCTCAATTCCAGTAGAATGCCGCGAACCTCAGACCGCTGGCGCTTCTTTATGTCCACGATAGCAGACAACATCGCTCAGGTTAGATCGCGCATCCGCGCTGCGGAGCAAGCCGCCCACCGCGCCGCAGACAGCGTCCAATTGCTGGCTGTGAGCAAGACCAAGCCCGCCCAGGCCCTGCGTGAAGCCTATGCCGCCGGCCTGCGGGACTTCGGTGAGAACTACCTGCAGGAAGCGCTGGGCAAGCAGGCCGAACTGGCTGACCTGCCCTTGATCTGGCACTTCATCGGCCCCATTCAATCGAACAAGACCCGTGCTATCGCCGAACATTTCGACTGGGTGCATTCCGTGGACCGCTTGAAAATTGCCCAACGCCTGTCCGAGCAGCGTCCGGACGGGTTACCACCGCTGAACATCTGCATTCAAGTCAACGTCAGCGGGGAAGCCAGCAAATCCGGTTGTACCCCGGAGGATCTGCCGGCCCTGGCCGATGCCATCGGCGCATTGCCACGCCTGACGCTCCGCGGACTGATGGCGATCCCCGAGCCAACCGAAGAGCGCGCCGCCCAGGACGCAGCCTTCGCCGCCGTCCAACGTTTGCAAGCCAGCCTGGCCCTGCCGCTGGACACGCTGTCCATGGGCATGAGTCACGATCTCGAATCCGCCATTACCCAGGGCGCCACCTGGGTCAGGATCGGTACCGCCTTGTTTGGTGCTCGCGACTACAGCGCCAACCAACCGTAAGCCATGCCGACTCAACTCCTCAATCAAGGACCTGTCATGAGCAACACGCGTATTGCCTTTATCGGCGCCGGCAACATGGCCGCCAGCCTGATCGGTGGCCTGCGGGCCAAGGGCCTGGACGCTGCGCAGATCCGCGCCAGCGATCCGGGTACCGAGACCCGCACCCGGGTGAGCAGCGAACACGGCATCGAGACCTTTGCCGACAACGCACAAGCCATCGATGGCGCGGACGTCATCGTGCTGGCGGTCAAGCCGCAAGCGATGAAAACCGTGTGCGAAGCCCTTCGCCCAAGCCTCAAGCCCCATCAACTGGTGGTGTCGATTGCCGCCGGCATCACCTGCGCAAGCATGAACAAATGGCTCGGCGACCAGCCCATCGTGCGCTGCATGCCCAACACCCCGGCGCTGTTGCGTCAGGGCGTCAGCGGCCTGTTCGCCACCCCACAGGTCAGTGCTGAACAGCGCCAGCAAGCTGAAGAGCTGCTGTCGGCCGTCGGCCTGGCGCTGTGGCTGGAGACCGAGCAGCAACTGGACGCGGTCACCGCCGTTTCCGGTTCAGGCCCGGCGTACTTCTTCCTGCTGATCGAAGCCATGACCGCTGCCGGCGAAAAACTTGGCCTGCCCCGCGAGATTGCCGCGCAGCTGACCTTGCAGACGGCTCTCGGCGCAGCCCACATGGCGACTTCCAGCGACGTCGATGCCGCCGAACTGCGCCGGCGCGTGACCTCGCCGGCCGGCACCACCGAAGCCGCCATCAAAGCGTTCCAGGCCGGGGGATTCGAAGCCCTGGTGGAAAAAGCACTCGGCGCCGCCGCGCACCGCTCGGCCGAAATGGCCGAACAACTGGGCCAATAAGGAGCCATTCATGATTGGATTGAACACCGCAGCGGTCTACGTGCTGCAAACCCTTGGCAGCCTGTACCTGCTGATCGTGCTGATGCGCTTCGTGCTGCAACTGGTCCGCGCCAACTTCTACAACCCGCTGTGCCAGTTCGTCGTCAAGGCCACTCAGCCACTGCTCAAGCCCCTACGGCGGATCATCCCGAGCCTGTTCGGCCTGGACATGTCGTCGCTGGTATTGGCGATCCTCGTGCAAATGGCACTGATGGCCCTGACCCTGCTGCTGACCTACGGCACCACCGGCAACCCGCTGCAACTGCTTATCTGGTCGATCATCGGCGTCACCGCGCTGTTCCTGAAGATCTTCTTCTTCGCCCTGATCATCAGCGTGATCCTGTCCTGGGTCGCCCCGGGCAGCCACAACCCGGGCGCCGAGCTGGTGAACCAGATCTGCGAACCAGCCCTGGCCCCGTTCCGTCGCATCGTGCCGAACCTCGGCGGCCTGGATATTTCGCCGATCCTGGCCTTCATGGTGCTCAAGCTGCTCGACATGCTGGTGATCAACAACCTCGCGGCGATGACCATGATGCCGGATATCCTGCGCGTCCTGATCTGACTGCATCATCGTTCGTCGCGGGCAAGCCATGCTCCCACATTGGAATGCATTCCCCTGTGGGACCATGGCTTGCCCGCGATAGCCACGCTTCGGTCTGGCAGGAAGCCTTCAAGCCAGACCTTTGCTTGCCGCTAACCCCAGCGGTCTTTAGACTTACGCCTCATTTCAACGAGAGCAGGGTCGATGCCAGCTGCCTTTCCCCCCGATTCCGTTGGTCTGGTGACGCCGCAAATGGCGCATTTCAGCGAGCCCCTGGCCCTGGCCTGCGGCCGTTCGTTGCCAGCCTATGACCTGATCTACGAAACCTACGGCACGCTCAACGCCACGGCGAGCAATGCCGTGCTGATCTGCCACGCCTTGTCGGGGCATCACCATGCCGCCGGCTATCACAGCGTCGACGATCGCAAGCCCGGCTGGTGGGACAGTTGCATTGGCCCCGGCAAACCGATCGACACCAACCGGTTCTTCGTCGTCAGCCTGAACAACCTGGGCGGCTGCAACGGCTCCACCGGCCCCAGCAGCCTCAACCCGGACACCGGCAAACCATTCGGCGCCGACTTTCCGGTGTTGACCGTGGAAGACTGGGTCCACAGCCAGGCCCGCCTGGCCGACCGCCTCGGCATCGGTCAATGGGCGGCGGTGATCGGCGGCAGCCTGGGCGGGATGCAGGCCCTGCAATGGACCATCACCTACCCTGATCGCGTGCGCCATTGCCTGGCAATCGCCTCGGCCCCCAAGCTGTCGGCACAGAACATCGCCTTCAACGAAGTGGCGCGCCAGGCGATCCTCACCGACCCGGAATTCCACGGCGGTTCGTTCCAGGAGCACGGCGTGATCCCCAAGCGCGGGTTGATGCTGGCGCGGATGGTCGGGCACATCACCTACCTGTCCGACGATTCCATGGGCGAGAAATTCGGCCGTGGTCTCAAGAGCGAAAAGCTCAATTACGACTTCCACAGCGTCGAGTTCCAGGTGGAAAGCTACCTGCGTTATCAAGGTGAGGAATTCTCCGGGCGCTTCGACGCCAACACCTACCTGTTGATGACCAAGGCACTGGACTACTTCGATCCGGCGGCGAACTTCGACGATAACCTGGCGAAAACCTTCGCTGGCGCCACCGCCAGGTTCTGCGTGATGTCGTTCACCACCGACTGGCGCTTCTCCCCGGCCCGTTCCCGGGAACTGGTGGACGCACTGATGGCTGCGCGCAAGGACGTCTGCTACCTGGAAATCGACGCGCCCCAGGGCCACGACGCCTTTCTGATTCCGATCCCGCGCTACCTGCAGGCGTTCGGCAACTACATGAACCGTATTACGCTGTGAGGACGCCATGAGAGCCGATCTGGACATCATCCAGGAATGGATCCCCGCCGGCAGCCGCGTGCTTGACCTGGGCTGCGGCAACGGCGAACTGCTGACCTGGCTGCGGGACAACAAGCAAGTCACCGGCTACGGCCTGGAAAACGACCCGGACAACATCGCCGAGTGCATCGCCAAGGGCATCAACGTCATCGAACAGGACCTGGACAAGGGCCTGGGCAACTTCGCCAGCAACAGCTTCGACATCGTGGTCATGACCCAGGCCCTGCAAGCGGTGCACTACCCGGACAGGATCCTCGACGAAATGCTCCGGGTCGGACGTCAGTGCATCATCACCTTCCCCAACTTCGGACACTGGCGCTGCCGCTGGTACCTGGCGAGCAAGGGCCGCATGCCGGTGTCGGAGTTCTTGCCCTACACCTGGTACAACACGCCGAACATCCACTTCTGCACCTTCGAGGACTTCGAAGCGTTGTGCCGCGAACGCCAGGCCAAGGTCATCAACCGCCTGGCGGTGGATCAGCAGCACCGCCACGGGTGGGCCAGCAAGCTATGGCCTAATCTATTAGGTGAAATAGGCATCTATCGGGTCAGCAGCCCAGGCCTTGCCGATCATCAGGTCGCCGTGTGAACCCCGACCCCGTTCCCAGGAGTGCAACATGAAACGTCTCGCGTTGTTTCTCATCACTGCTTGTCTCTGCGCCGGCGTCATGGCCGCCGACGCCATCAAGGCCGAGCGCAAGGAAGTGTTCGGTGACGTCACCGTGCACTACAACACCTTCAACTCCACCTTCCTGACATCGGACATCGCCAAGGCCGCCGAGCTGGTCCGCAGCAAGAACCAGGGCGTGATCAATGTGTCGGTGATCAAGGATGGCAAGCCGTTGATGGCCGAGGTCAGCGGCACGGTCAAGGACCTGACCAGCAAGACGGTCCCCCTGACGTTCCGCCAGATCAGCGAACAAGGCGCGATCTACTACATCGCCCAGTATCCGGTAGAGCAGCAGGAAACCCGTACCTTCGAGATCAAGGTCAAGACGGGCGACAAGGTCAACACCCTCAACTTCAACCAGGAGCTGTTCCCCGCCGAATGATGAACCTCAGCCAACTCGTACTCGCCAGCCATAACGCCGGCAAACTCAAGGAACTCCAGGCCATGCTCGGCGGATCGGTGCACCTGCGCTCGATTGGTGAGTTCAGCCAGGTGGAGCCGGAAGAAACCGGCCTGTCGTTCGTCGAAAACGCGATCCTCAAGGCCCGCAACGCCGCGCGCATCTCCGACCTCCCGGCGCTGGCGGACGATTCCGGGTTGGCGGTGGATTTCCTCGGCGGCGCGCCGGGCATCTACTCGGCCCGCTACGCCGACGGCAAGGGTGATGCGGCGAACAACGCCAAGCTGCTCGACGCCCTCAAGGACGTGCCTGAAGCCGAGCGTGGCGCACAATTCGTTTGCGTCCTGGCACTGGTGCGACATGCCGATGATCCGCTGCCGATCCTCTGCGAAGGGCTGTGGCAGGGGCGCATTCTCACCGAAGCCAGCGGCGAGCACGGCTTCGGCTACGACCCGCTGTTCTGGGTGCCGGAGCGCAATTGCTCCAGCGCCGAATTGGGCCCGGTGGAAAAAAATCAACTGAGCCACCGCGCCCGCGCCATGGCCCTGCTGCGTCAACGCCTGAGCCTGCAATGAACAATGACTCTCCCGCGCCGCTGATTCATGGCGGCGCACACACGCCACGGGCACCGCTTCCAGTGTTGCCGCCCCTGGCGTTGTACGTCCACATCCCGTGGTGCGTACGCAAATGCCCGTATTGCGATTTCAACTCCCACACCGCCAGCCCGCAGCTGCCGGAAGAAGAGTACGTCGATGCCTTGCTGGCCGATCTCGACCAGGATCTGCACGGGGTCTATGGCCGCAAACTGAGCTCGATCTTCTTCGGCGGCGGCACTCCCAGCCTGTTCAGCGCCCAGGCCCTGGGCCGGCTGCTCAAGGGTGTCGAAGTGCGGATAGCCTTCGCCGACGACATTGAAATCACCCTGGAGGCCAACCCCGGCACCTTCGAGCAAGAGAAATTCGTGGCTTACCGGGCCTTGGGCATCAATCGCCTGTCCATTGGCATCCAGAGCTTCCAGCAGGCCAAGCTCGAAGCCCTGGGCCGGATCCATAACGGCGACGAAGCGGTGCGCGCCGCCGGCATGGCCCGCCAGGCCGGTTTCGATAACTTCAACCTTGACCTGATGCATGGTCTGCCCGACCAATCCCTCGACGATGCCTTGAGCGACCTGCGCCAGGCCATCGCCCTGAAGCCCACCCATCTCTCCTGGTATCAACTGACACTGGAGCCGAACACGGTGTTCTGGAACCAGCCGCCAACGTTGCCGGAAGACGACACGTTGTGGGACATCCAGGAAGCCGGACAAGCGCTGCTGGCCGAACACGGCTACGCCCAATACGAAGTGTCGGCCTACGCCCAACCAGGTCGGGCGGCACGGCATAACCTCAATTACTGGAGCTTCGGCGACTTCATCGGCATCGGCGCCGGCGCCCATGGCAAGCTCAGCCATCCAGACGGGCGCATCGTGCGCACCTGGAAGACCCGCCTGCCCAAGGACTACCTCAACCCGGACAAGCGTTTCCTGGCCGGCGAGAAGATACTGGCCAACGAAGAGCTGCCGTTTGAATTCCTGATGAACGCCCTGCGCCTGACCGAAGGGGTGGACGCGCGGCTATACCCGGAACGCACCGGCCTGCCCCTGCAAAGCCTGGCCGAAGGTCGCCGTGAAGCCGAACAAAGCGGGTTGTTGCAGGTCGAACCGTCACGTCTGGCGGCCACCGAGCGCGGACAGCTGTTTCTCAATGACTTGCTGCAGAAATTTCTGAGCTGATCAACACAAGGAAATCGAATGGATCTGGTACTCGACCTGCTCGCCACCGTGTCCCGCTGGAGCCGCAGCAACCTGTCGGAAATCTCCCTGGCATTGGTCGGCTGCCTGCTGGTGCTGTTCGGCGCAGACATCAAGGCCTGGGTCGAACAACGCCTGGGCAGCATCGCCGGCGCGTTGCGCGTCCCGCTGATCGCCCTGCTGTGCATGATCGGCAGCGGCGCGGCGCTGATCTACGCCACGCCGTGGGTGGTGCGGGGGCTGAGCCAGTTCAACAACTACAGCCTGGCACCGGTGCTGTTGGTGGTGCTGGTATTGATCGGGGTGGTGGCGGACCGTCGCTGACCTTCGCAGCGCCCTGAAACAACTGTGGGAGCGAGCCTGCTCGCGATGAGGCCATCACAGTCAACATCCAGGTGACTGTCAGGCCGCCATCGCGAGCAGGCTCGCTCCCACATTGAACTGCGTATGGCTTAGGACTGCTTCTCGAACTTCAGATCCCAAACCCCATGCCCAAGCCGTTCACCACGGCGCTCGAACTTGGTGATCGGCCGTTCGGCCGGACGGGGCACGCACTTGCCGTCTTCGGCGAGGTTGCGATAACCCGGGGCGACGTTCATCACTTCCAGCATGTACTCGGCGTAGGGTTCCCAGTCGGTGGCCATGTGCAGCACACCGCCGACCTTCAACTTGCTGCGTACCAGCTCGGCGAATGACGCCTGGACGATACGACGCTTGTGGTGACGGCTCTTGTGCCATGGGTCCGGGAAGAACAGCATCAGCCGGTCCAGGCTGTTGTCGGCCACGCAACGGTTGAGCACTTCGATGGCGTCGCAATCGTAGACCCGCAGGTTGGTCAGCCCTTGGGTCAGCACGCCATTGAGCAACGCACCGACACCCGGACGGTGCACTTCCACGCCGATGAAGTCCTGCTCCGGCGCAGCGGCGGCCATTTCCAGCAGCGAATGGCCCATGCCAAAGCCGATTTCCAGCGAGCGCGGGGCCGAGCGGCCAAACACCTGGTCGAAGTCCACCGGCGCGTCGGCCAGGGGCAGGACGAACAGCGGCGCGCCCTGCTCCAGGCCGCGCTGCTGGCCTTCAGTCATACGCCCGGCGCGCATCACAAAACTCTTGATGCGGCGGTGTTGGCGCTCTTCGCCTTCGTCCGGCTGGACAGGCGTGTCGTTCGATTCAGTCATCAATGGCTCTTACTTGATCAGACCATCCAGCGGCGAGGAGGCGCTGGCGTAAAGTTTTTTCGGCATGCGGCCAGCGAGATAGGCCAGGCGCCCGGCGACAATGGCGTGTTTCATGGCTTCGGCCATCAGGATCGGCTGCTGGGCGTGGGCGATGGCGGAGTTCATCAGCACCGCTTCGCAACCCAGTTCCATGGCGATGGTGGCGTCGGACGCGGTACCGACGCCGGCATCCACCAGCACCGGGATCTTGGCTTCTTCAAGGATGATCTGCAGGTTGTAAGGGTTGCAGATCCCCAGGCCCGTACCGATCAGGCCGGCCAGCGGCATCACCGCGATGCAGCCGATTTCCGCCAGTTGCCGGGCGATGATCGGATCGTCGCTGGTGTACACCATGACGTCGAAACCTTCCTTGACCAGCGTCTCGGCGGCCTTGAGGGTTTCGATCACGTTGGGAAACAGGGTCTTCTGGTCGGCCAGCACTTCCAGCTTCACCAGGTTGTGGCCGTCCAGCAGCTCACGGGCCAGGCGGCAGGTGCGCACGGCTTCGATGGCGTCGAAGCAGCCGGCGGTGTTGGGCAGGATGGTGTAGCGATCCGGCGGCAGGATATCCAGCAGGTTCGGTTCGCCCGGGTTCTGGCCGATGTTGGTCCGACGCACCGCGACGGTGACGATTTCGGCGCCCGAAGCCTCGATGGCCAGGCGGGTTTCTTCCATATCGCGGTACTTGCCGGTGCCTACCAGCAAGCGCGACTGGTAGGTACGACCGGCCAGGACGAAGGGCTTGTCGCTACGAACGATGCTCATGGGAAATCCTCTGTTGGGATGAGGTTCTTGCGAAATGCTGCGAAACCGCTAGCCGCCGCCGATGGCGTGCACGACTTCAACCTGGTCACCCTCGTTGAGGGCGGTGTCGGCATGCTGGCTGCGCGGGACGATATCCAGATTGAGCTCCACCGCGACACGGCGTCCGGTGAGATCCAGACGGGTCAGCAGGGCCGCAACGGTTTCACCGTCGGGCAATTCAAAGGGTTCGCCGTTCAACTGAATGCGCATGCCGGATGCCGCCATCATTTTTAGGGGCTGGCATTCTAGCCCGATCAGCCTGGGCGACCCAAGCCATTCGTCATGAAATGGACCGGCCGGTCAACCCAGCCGCCAGGCGGCGAGCCCCAGGCACAGCCAACCCATCAGGAACGCCACACCACCGAACGGAGTGATAATGCCCAGCTTGCTGATACCCGTGAGCGTCAACAAGTACAAGCTACCGGAGAACAGCAGGATGCCGACCACGAAGGAAATGCCGGCCCAAGTGACGATGCGACCGGGAATGTGTGTGGCCAGCAGCGCGACGCCCAGCAACGCCAGGGTGTGCACCAATTGATAGGTGACGCCTGTATGAAAAATGGCCAGGTAGTCGGCGCTCAAGCGGTTCTTCAGACCATGGGCGGCGAAGGCCCCCAGAGCGACGCCCGTGAAGCCGAAAAAGGCAGCCAGCATCAGAAAGCTACGCAGCATGAGAACTCCAGTCAGACTCAGTGGACAGGGTCTGTATAATGGCCCGCTCGACGGGTTCGGCCAAGCCATCTCTATGCTGCGTACATTATTTCGACGATTCCTCAAAGCCCTGCTCTGGTTCGCCGTCGGCAGCGTTGTCCTGGTGCTGCTATTGCGCGTGGTGCCACCGCCGTTCACAGCGCTGATGATCGAGCGCAAAGTTGAATCCTGGGTCGACGGCGAACCGATCGACCTGCAACGCACCTGGCAGCCCTGGGACCGGATCTCCGACAGCCTCAAGGTCGCGGTGATTGCTGGCGAAGACCAGAAATTTCCCGAGCATTGGGGCTTCGACATCGGCGCGATCCAGGCCGCATTCGCCCATAACGGCCGCGGCGGTTCGATTCGTGGCGCCAGCACCCTCAGCCAGCAAGTTTCCAAGAACCTGTTCCTGTGGTCGGGCCGCAGCTGGCTGCGCAAGGGCTTCGAAGCCTGGTTCACCGCGCTGATCGAGGTGCTCTGGCCCAAGCAGCGGATTCTTGAGGTGTACCTCAATAGCGTGGAGTGGGACAACGGCGTATTCGGTGCCGAGGCCGCGGCGCGACACCATTTCCGCGTTGGTGCCGATGCCCTGTCCCGGCAGCAGGCAAGCCTGCTGGCGGCGGTACTGCCCAACCCTCGAAAATGGAGCGCCAGCCGGCCAAGCCCCTATGTACTGCGACGGGCAAGCTGGATACGCCAGCAGATGAGCCAACTGGGGGGCGATAGTTACCTGCTGGGACTCAATGACTCGCGACGGGCGCCCTGGGCTCAATAGCCGCCACACCACAGTTCCCTTGTGGGAGCGAGCCTGCTCGCGATAGCGGTGTGTCAGTCAGCAGTCATGTATCAGGTAT
>NZ_JBMDKO010000123.1:0-309 GCF_057809755.1 Pseudomonas sp. FG13 | reverse complement strand
GCCCGACGAGCTACCAGGCTGCTCCATCCCGCGTCTGTGAGGCGGCATTCTACAGGCGAACGCTTGAGTGTCAACTGTTAAAAGGGAGTGAAGGCAAATTAATGACCGAAGCGTCCCTTTCCTTCCTAAATACCAGAAATTAAACGGGAAATTGTCCTACAACTCCGGGCTCGTTGGCGCCGGCCAGCGTGACGGGTGAGTGCTCCCTCGCGTAGCAAAGGAACGCAGTCAGGGGCGCTATGAAAAAGACGCACGCACAAAAAAGGCCACTCTTTCGAGTAGCCTTTCTTGATGTTTGGTTGCGGGAGC
>NZ_JBMDKO010000122.1:0-310 GCF_057809755.1 Pseudomonas sp. FG13 | reverse complement strand
GTAACAAGGTAGCCGTAGGGGAACCTGCGGCTGGATCACCTCCTTAATCGACGACAGCAGCTGCTCCATGAGCTCCCACACGAATTGCTTGATTCATTGAAGAAGACGATAGAAGCAGCTTTAAGCTCCAAGCTGATAGCTCACGCTAACAGTTACAAGCTCGAAATTGGGTCTGTAGCTCAGTTGGTTAGAGCGCACCCCTGATAAGGGTGAGGTCGGCAGTTCGAATCTGCCCAGACCCACCAATTTTGTTATGGGGCCATAGCTCAGCTGGGAGAGCGCCTGCCTTGCACGCAGGAGGTCAGCGGTT
>NZ_JBMDKO010000121.1:0-320 GCF_057809755.1 Pseudomonas sp. FG13 | reverse complement strand
ATGTACCGCCGCCATCGCGAGCAAGCTCGGCTCCCACAGTGGTTTGGCGTCGCGTGTAAATAATGTGTTCATCACCATCCCCTGTGGGAGCGAGCCTGCTCGCGATAGCGGTGGGTCAGCCGTCACTTGAGCGACAGACCCACCGCAGCCGCTTTACAACAAGCTGATCGGGTAGCTGATAAAGATGCGGTTCTCGTCGAACTCATTGGTACTGTAGTCCCGACGAATCGACGCATTACGCCACTTTACGTTGAGGTTCTTCAGTGCACCGCTCTGCACGGTGTACGCCAGTTCGCTTTCACGACCCCATTCCTTGCCGT
>NZ_JBMDKO010000120.1:0-326 GCF_057809755.1 Pseudomonas sp. FG13 | reverse complement strand
CGCCGGTGTCGACACAGTCGACTATTCGGGCTCGACTGCCGGGGTAAACGTTAATATCCGTCTCGGCGCGGGAACCGCAGGAACGGGCGGAGAAGCCGAAGGCAGTATTTTAACGGGCATCGAAACCGTCATAGGCTCCGCCTTCAACGACGTCCTCTCCGCCGGCCCGTACACCACAGCCACAGGGGTACGGTTGGAAGGGGGAAGCGGCGACGACATCTACAACATCGGCATGGGATACACACCCACTATCATCGAACAGGCCGGTGGCGGCAACGATGAAGTCCGTGTGTCTGTGATCAATCCGAGCGGCACCATCCTGGCTG
>NZ_JBMDKO010000012.1:0-132950 GCF_057809755.1 Pseudomonas sp. FG13 | reverse complement strand
GGGATGTTGGCTGTGCTGACGCCATCGCGAGCAGGGCTCGCTCCCACAGGGGATCTGTGTCAGACACACTGCCTGCAAGCACTAGGTGGGGGAGCTGATTCAACCGGCTCCGCGCAGATGCTCCATCGCCCAGACCGCCGCCTCGACCCGCGAACGCAAGCCGAGCTTGTGCAGCAGGTTCTTGACGTGGACCTTGACCGTGCCTTCGGTGATGCCCAGTTTGTGCCCGATGACCTTGTTGCTGTGGCCGCTGGCGATGGTCCTGAGTACCTGGCGTTCGCGCTCGGTCAGTTCCACTTCGGGTTGGCGCGGCGGGGAGCGCAGGGCCTGGGCCATGACGCGGGTCAGGCCGGGGCTGATCACCAGGGCACCGCCCAGGGCGTCGCGGATGTACTGGATCAGCAATTCGGGTTCCATGTCCTTGAGCAGGTAGCCATTGGCGTCCAGGCGCAGGGCATCGCGAATGTCGTCCTCGGCGTCGGACACCGTGAACAACAGCACCTTGCCGCTGTAGTGCATGGCCCGCAGTCGGCGCAGGGTCTCGATGCCGTTCATCTGCGGCATGTTGTTGTCCAGCAGCACCAGATCGGGCTTGAGCGGCTCGATCAGCGTCAGGGCTTCCTCGCCATGGCTGGCTTCGCCGACTATCTGCAGATCATCTTCAAGTTCAAGCATCTGGCGGATCCCGCGACGCATCATCGGATGGTCATCGACCAGCAGCAGGGTGTGGCGCAGGGGAGCGTTCATGTAGCAAGGCCTTCGGTGGGTTGGCCCAGGAATTCCGGTTGGAAGCGCACCTGGATATGGGTGCCCTGGGGTGTTCGGGAGAGGATCTGCAGCTGGCCGCGCAGGCTGCGAGCCCGTTCGTTCATGATGTTCAGGCCGTGGTGCTCGCGCTGGTCCACCTCACCGCTGAAACCACGGCCATCGTCTTCGATCGACAGCTGTACTGTTTCGCCTTCCTGGCGCAACTGCAGCCAGGCGTTTTCGGCATGGGCATGGCGCAGGCAGTTGGACAAGGCTTCGCGGGTGATCTGCAGGATGTGGATCTGCTCGCTGGCCGACAGCTCGAAGGCCAGGGTGTCGACGAACAGGTGCACCTGGAAATCGCCACGGTGAGAGAACTCTTCGGCGGTCTCCTTGAGCTCATGGATCAGTCCGTCGTCATGGATCTGCAGGCGGAAGGTGGTGAGCAATTCGCGCAACTGCCGGTAGGCGTTGTTGAGGCCTTCGCGCAACTCACCAGTGACTGTCTCCAGGGTCTGCACCGGTTCGCCGCGACGCATCAGGGTCTGCATGCGACTGACTTGCAGCTTCATGTAGGACAGGGCCTGGGCCAGGGAGTCGTGCAGTTCCCGGGCAATGATGGTGCGCTCGTCGAGCAGCAACAGGCGATGGTCCTGCTCGCGTTGGCGCTTGAGTGACAGCGACGTGCCGATCAGGTTGGCCAGGGCCTGGATCAATGCGGTTTCCCAGGGCTGCGCTGCGTGTCCGTCGACAAAGTGCGCCTTCAGTTCTCCCAACTCATTGCCCTGGTTGCTGATGCTGAAAGTTTGCGGGCGGGCGCCATGATGTTTCTCGCAGGTGGCGCAGTCGCTGCTGGCGCAGACCTCGCGGTTGTTGGCGCCATGAATGGCCAGCAGTTGCCGCGCGGGTGCCTGCAACTGCCCCTGCAGGCACAGCGACAGGCGCAGGCCCGGGAGCCGTTGCTGGAAGCGCTGGATCAATTCGTCCAGGCCCTGGGCATTGGCCTGGCGGGTGGCCAGGCTGCGACTGCTTTGGTACAGCAACTCCAACGCGGCGTTGGCGTGCTGCAGGTTCAGGGTCTTCTGGCGAACCTGATCTTCCAGGGTGCGATGGGACTGCTCGATGGTTTCGGCCATGGTATTGAAGCTGGTCGCCAATTGGCCCAGTTCATCTTCGGATTGGTGATTGACCCGCACCTGGAATTCGCCACGACGAAAACGCTGGGTCGCGACCACCAGCTCCTGCAATGGCGTGACCACGCTGTATTGCAGTTCGTACAGGCCAATGAGCAGGATGATCATGGTGCTGAACAGCGCCATGCCCTGGATCGTCTGTTGCCAGCCCTGTTTGTGTTCGCTCTGGCGTTGCAACAGGGTGACGAACTGGTCCAGTTGCTCGACGAACGAGTCGGCGCTGGCCTGGAAAAACGCCGAATCGCCGCGCTCGACGGCAGGGCGAAGGGTCTGGTTCCAGCGTTGCAGGAGGTCGCGATAGCTCTGATGCAGGGCGGTGGTCGGGCCGTCTTCCAGCACGGCATGAAGGGAAGGGCTGTCGAGGCGTTGTTGCAGGCTGTCGATGATCGGGGCGATGTCCCCGGTGGCACCGGCCGCCAGTTTCCAGCTGAGGTGGTAGGTCTCCATGCGCACCGAGCCGGCGGTGTTGATCGCCGCTGCGTCGCCCTGGCTGAACCAGGCGATCAAGCCGGCGCTCAGGGAGCTGGCCAGGGCAAGGATGGCGATGAGAATCACCGCGACCCCGGCGCGCGCGGGCAGGGAGCTGCGCAGCCAGCTCATCATTGTGGCTGGCCCTGGAAGAGTCTGTTCAAGCCTGGCATGGGAGCGTCCCGGACGAGGGGTGTTGCAGCCGTCCTGGGTGCACTACCTCTAAAGAGTTGTTGGCCGTTCCGTTTCGATAAAAGCTTCGGCCTATTTGGTCAAGATATTGATAAACAAAGGGTTTTATCAATTTCAAGGTCTACCCCTTTGGAGGTAGACGGGTCCAGCATAGGCCAGAACGGCTCCTGGGCACGTTGACCCAGGTCAAGTTTTTACCGGGTTCGCATCACTAGGCTGCGCTCATCGAATCGAGGGGAGTGCAGCGTGATGCGAGCGCAAGTGCAACAAGGGCTGGTACTGGGGATGAGTACCCTGGCCTTCACCGTGTGCTTCATGGTCTGGATGATGTTTGCCGTGCTGGGCGTTCCGATCAAGGAAATGCTCGCGCTTAACGAGACCCAGTTCGGCCTGCTGGCCGCCACCCCGGTACTGACTGGTTCGCTGGTACGCCTGCCTCTGGGGATCCTGACCGATCGCTTCGGCGGGCGGATCGTGTTCTTCCTGTTGATGCTGTCCTGCGTGTTGCCGCTGTACCTGATCACCCTGGCGACCGAGTTCTGGCAGTTCCTGGTGCTGGGGCTGTTCGTCGGCCTGGCCGGCGGTTCGTTTTCAGTCGGCATCGCCTACGTCGCCAAGTGGTTCGACAAACAGAACCAGGGCTTCGCCATGGGCGTGTTCGGCGCCGGCAACGCCGGATCAGCGCTCACCAAGTTCCTGGCTCCGGCGCTGATCGCCCTGGGCACCTGGCACCTGGTGCCGAAGGTGTTCAGCGCCATCCTGTTCATCACCGCGCTGCTGTTCTGGTTCCTCACCGCCGAGAAAAAAGAACATCGCAGCGTCAGCGGCGCGAGCCTGCGTGAACAACTCAAGGCCTTGAAAGAACCGGCCGTGTGGCGCTACTGCCAGTACTACTCGATCGTGTTCGGCGGTTACGTGGCCCTGGCCCTGTGGATGACCAAATACTACGTGCAGGAATACGGTTTCAGTCTGCAAAGCGCAGCGCTGCTGGCCGCGTGTTTCTCCCTGCCGGGCGGCGTGCTGCGGGCCGTCGGCGGCTGGATGTCGGATCGCTGGGGCGCCCAGAGCGTGACCTGGTGGGTGCTGTGGGTCAGCTGGATCTGCCTGTTCCTGCTGTCGTACCCGCAGACCCAACTGCAAGTGCATACCGTCAACGGCATCGTCGACTTTCACATCGGCCTCAGTGCCACGCTGTTCACCGTGCTGCTGTTCGTGATGGGCGTCGCCTTCGCGTTCGGCAAGGCCTCGGTCTTCAAATACATCGCCAACGACTACCCGAAAAACATGGGCGCGGTGTCCGGCATTGTCGGCCTGGCCGGTGGCCTGGGCGGCTTCGTGCTGCCGATCCTGTTCGGTGCCCTGGTGGATCTCACCGGCGTGCGCTCGTCCTGCTTCATGTTGCTGTACGGCGTGGTCTGGGTCTCCCTGATCTGGATGTACCTCAGCGAAATCCGCAAGCGCCCGCTGCTCGGTAAGCAACCGCTTGCCAGCCAACCCCCGTTTTCCAGCATTGCCCAAGGAGAAGAACATGTCCGTTCTGCAAACGCCTGACAAGGGCCCGGTCATTCATGACTGGCGCCCCGAAGACCCGGCCTTCTGGGGTCGCAGTGGCAAACAGACCGCGCGTCGCAACCTGTGGATCTCGATCCCGGCGCTGCTGCTGGCCTTCGCGGTGTGGATGGTCTGGAGCACGGTGATCGTGCGCCTGAATGCCATCGGTTTCAGCTTCAGTACCGACCAGTTGTTCTGGCTGGCGGCACTGCCGGGGTTGTCCGGCGCGACCTTGCGGGTGTTTTACTCGTTCATGGTGCCGATCTTCGGCGGACGGCGCTGGACCGCCCTGAGCACCGCGTCGCTGCTGATACCTGCGCTGTGGATGGGCTTCGCCGTGCAGAATCCGACCACGCCCTACAGCGTGTTCGTACTGATCGCGCTGCTCTGCGGTTTTGGTGGTGGCAACTTCGCCTCGAGCATGTCCAACATCAGCTTCTTCTATCCCAAGTCCCAACAGGGCACCGCCCTGGGGTTGAACGCCGGCCTGGGCAATCTGGGCGTCTCGGTGATGCAGTTCAGCGTGCCGCTGGTGATCTCCTTCGGGGTGTTCGGCTTCATGGGCGGTCAACCCCAGGTGCTGGCCGACGGCAGTTCGTTGTGGCTGCAGAACGCCGGCTTCATCTGGGTGCCGTTCATCCTCGCTGTGACGCTGATTGCCTGGTTCGGCATGAACGACCTATCCAGTGCCCGTGCTTCGTTCAGCGAGCAGGCGGTGATTTTCAAGCGCAAGCACAACTGGTTGATGTGCTGGCTGTACCTGGCCACGTTCGGCTCGTTCATCGGTTTCTCCGCCGCGTTCCCACTGCTGATCAAGACCTCGTTCCCTGACGTCATCGCCCTCAAGTTTGCCTTCCTCGGCCCCCTGGTGGGTGCACTGGTACGGCCGTTGGGTGGCTGGCTGGCGGACAAGCTCGGTGGCGCGAAAGTCACCTTGTGGAACTTCGTGCTGATGATCGCGATGGTGTTCGGCGTTCTGCACTTCCTGCCGCAAGGTGGCCAGGGTGGCAGCTTCTACGGCTTCCTGGGCATGTTCATGTTGCTGTTCATCACCACCGGCGTGGGCAACGGTTCCAC
The DNA here is from genome assembly GCF_057809755.1 of Pseudomonas sp. FG13. Lineage (NCBI taxonomy): Bacteria > Pseudomonadati > Pseudomonadota > Gammaproteobacteria > Pseudomonadales > Pseudomonadaceae > Pseudomonas > Pseudomonas sp. FG13. Next base: position 127,722 of record NZ_JBMDKO010000012.1, on the reverse strand, counting down.
CTTCCGCATGATCCCGGTGATCTTCCGCACCCTTCACGAGAAAGCCGCCCTGGGCAAGAAGCCCGAGCTGCGTGAGCAAGCACTCAAGAACGCCGGCAAGGAATCGGCCGCGGTGTTGGGTTTCAGCTCGGCCATGGGTGCCTTCGGTGCGTTCTTCATTCCCAAGTCCTTCGGCACTTCGATGGCCCTGACCGGCGGCCCGGAAATGGCCTTCTACATGTTCGTCGGCTTCTACCTGAGCTGCATCGTGGTGACCTGGTGGTGGTACGCGCGCAAGGGCGCCGCGACTCCCTGCTAAGACGAATTCAAACAGTGGCCTGTACGGTTAATTAGCGTGCTCAAGTTCGAGTGTCAGGACTCGTCGGGCAAGGCGCCATGACGAGTCGTAGCCCGCTACGGCGAGGAATGGCAACGCAGCTTGACGAGTCCTGGCGCCGAAATTGAGTGCGCTAATTAGCCACACAGGCCACCAGTGCGTGGGCGGGGCGCAGACCCCGCGGAGCAAGCCTGAGAGGAAAGACACTGTGAGTCATTTACTGGATCAACTGCGGTTCTTCAACCGCAAACAAGGCGAGTTTTCCGAGGGACATGGCGAGACCCGCAAGGAGTCCCGGGACTGGGAGAACGTCTACCGTTCCCGCTGGCAGTACGACAAGATCGTGCGCTCCACCCATGGGGTGAACTGCACCGGCTCGTGCTCGTGGAAAATCTACGTCAAGAACGGCCTGATCACCTGGGAAACCCAGCAGACCGACTACCCGCGCACCCGCAACGACCTGCCCAACCACGAGCCACGCGGCTGCCCTCGTGGCGCCAGCTACAGCTGGTACATCTACAGCGCCAACCGGCTCAAGTACCCGAAGGTGCGCAAGCCGTTGCTCAAGCTGTGGCGTGAAGCCCGGCAGACCCTGCCGCCGGTGGAAGCCTGGGCCAGCATCGTCGAGAACAAGGCCAAGGCCGACTCGTATAAAAGCAAGCGCGGCATGGGTGGCTTCATTCGTTCCAACTGGGAAGAAGTCAACGAAATCATCGCCGCGGCCAACGTCTATACCGTCAAGCAACACGGCCCGGACCGGGTGGTGGGCTTCTCACCGATCCCGGCCATGTCGATGGTCAGCTACGCCGCCGGCGCTCGCTACCTGTCGCTGATCGGTGGCGTGTGCCTGAGCTTCTACGACTGGTACTGCGACTTGCCGCCAGCCTCGCCGATGGTCTGGGGCGAGCAGACCGACGTGCCGGAATCGGCCGACTGGTACAACTCCAACTACATCATTGCCTGGGGCTCCAACGTCCCGCAGACCCGTACCCCCGACGCGCACTTCTTTACCGAGGTGCGCTACAAGGGCACCAAGACCGTGGTAATCACCCCGGACTATTCGGAAGTCGCCAAGCTCACCGACCTGTGGCTCAACCCCAAGCAGGGCACCGACGCCGCGCTGGCCCAGGCCTTCAACCATGTGATCTTCAAAGAATTTCACCTGGACAAGCCGAGCGCCTATTTCACCGACTACGCCAAGCGCTACACCGACCTGCCAGTGCTGGTGATGCTCAAGCCGATGCTCGGCACGGCGCCGGGCGCGGGTTACCAGCCGGACCGCTTCCTGCGGGCCAGCGACCTCACCGATAACCTCGGCCAGGACAACAACCCCGAGTGGAAGACCATCGCCCTCGATGCGGCTGGCGAACTGGTGTCGCCCCAAGGCTCCATCGGTTATCGCTGGGGTGAGAAGGGCAAGTGGAACATCCTGCCCCGTGAAGGCGGCGAGGGGCGCGAGATCGACCTCAAGCTGAGCCTGATCGGCGGTGACGTGGCTGAAGTGGCCTTCCCGTACTTCGCCGGCGAAACCCAGGAGCACTTCCAGCACGTGGCCGGTGACGCGGTGCAGTTCCGCCGCGTACCGGTACACAGCGTGGTGCTGGCCGACGGCAGCGTGGCGAAAGTCGCCACGGTGTTCGACTTGTCGGCGGCCAACCTGGCGATCGACCGTGGCCTGGGCGGCGCCAACGTGGCCAAGGACTACGACGACGCCTCGGTGCCCGGCACCCCGGCCTGGCAGGAGCAGATCACTGGCGTCAGCCGCGAGAAAGCGATCCAGATCGCCCGTGAATTCGCCGACAACGCCGACAAGACCCGTGGACGTTCGATGATCATCGTCGGTGCGGCAATGAACCACTGGTACCACATGGACATGAACTACCGCGGGCTGATCAACATGCTCATGCTCTGCGGTTGCATCGGCCAGACCGGCGGCGGCTGGGCTCACTATGTCGGCCAGGAAAAACTCCGCCCGCAGTGCGGCTGGCTGCCCCTGGCCTTCGGCCTGGACTGGAATCGTCCTGCACGGCAGATGAACGGCACCAGTTTCTTCTATGGCCACAGCTCCCAATGGCGCCACGAGAAAATGAGCATGCACGACGTGCTCTCGCCCCTGGCGGACAAGTCGCAATTCCCCGAGCACGCTCTGGACTACAACATCCGCGCCGAACGCGCCGGCTGGTTGCCCAGCGCGCCGCAGCTCAACACCAACCCGTTGCACATCTGCCGCGATGCCGCCGCCGCGGGCATGGAACCCAAGGACTACGTGGTCAAGTCCTGGCAGGACGGGTCGCTGCGCTTTGCCTGTGAACAGCCCGACAACCCGGTGAACTTCCCGCGCAACATGTTCATCTGGCGCTCCAACCTGTTGGGTTCTTCGGGCAAGGGCCACGAGTACATGCTCAAGTACCTGCTCGGCACCAAGAACGGCGTGATGAACGAGGACATCGGCCAAGTCGGCGACTGCAAGCCGACCGAGGCCGAATGGGTCGACGAGGGCGCCATCGGCAAACTCGACCTGGTGACCACCCTGGATTTCCGCATGTCTTCGACCTGCGTGTATTCCGACATCGTCTTGCCGACCGCCACCTGGTACGAAAAAGACGACATGAACACCTCGGACATGCACCCGTTCATCCATCCGTTGTCGGCGGCCATCGATCCGGCCTGGGAGTCGCGTTCGGACTGGGAAATCTACAAGGGTATCGCCAAGGCTTTCTCGGCCATGTCGGTCGGACACCTGGGTGTCGAGAAAGACCTGGTCACCGTACCCCTGATGCATGACAGCGTCGGCGAGCTGGCCCAGCCGTTTGGCGGCACCGACTGGAAAACCGCCGGGGTGGCCCCGCAACCGGGCAAGAACGCCCCGAACCTGCAAGTGGTGGAGCGCGACTACCCGAACATCTACAAGCAATTCACTTCCCTGGGCCCGCTGCTCGAGAAGCTCGGCAACGGCGGCAAGGGCATCAACTGGAACACTGACACCGAAGTGAAATTCCTCGGTGAGCTGAACCATCACGAAGTGGACGCGGGCATCAGCCAGGGCCGGCCAAAAATCGACAGCGCCATCGATGCCGCCGAAGTGATCCTGTCCCTGGCCCCGGAAACCAACGGCCACGTGGCGGTCAAGGCCTGGGCGGCGCTGTCGGAGTTCACTGGCATCGACCACAGCCACCTGGCTGTATCCAAGGAGCACGAGGCGATCCGCTTCCGCGACATCCAGGCCCAGCCGCGCAAGATCATTTCCAGCCCGACCTGGTCCGGCCTGGAAGACGATCACGTGAGCTACAACGCCGGCTACACCAACGTTCATGAGTCGATCCCATGGCGCACCATCACCGGCCGCCAGCAGTTCTACCAGGATCACCCGTGGATGCAGGCGTTCGGCGAACAGCTGATGAGCTACCGGCCACCGGTCAACACCCGGACCATCGAAGGGGTGAAGGGCAAGCGCAGCAATGGTGAGCCCGAGATCGTCCTCAACTGGATCACGCCGCACCAGAAGTGGGGCATCCACAGCACCTACACCGACAACCTGTTGATGCTCACCTTGAGCCGTGGCGGGCCGATCATCTGGCTCTCCGAGATCGACGCCCGGCGCGCCGGCATCGAGGACAACGATTGGGTCGAGTGCTTCAACGCCAACGGCGCGCTGACCGCCCGGGCGGTGGTCAGCCAGCGGGTCAAGGAGGGCATGGTGATGATGTACCACGCCCAGGAACGGATCGTGAACGTGCCCGGTTCGGAAACCACCAAGACCCGTGGCGGCCACCATAACTCGGTGACTCGCGTGGTGCTCAAGCCCACCCACATGATCGGTGGTTACGCCCAGCAGGCCTACGGCTTCAACTATTACGGCACGGTCGGCTGCAACCGCGACGAATTCGTCGTGGTGCGCAAGATGGCCAAGGTCGACTGGCTCGACGGCTCCAGCGGCGATGACCTACCGCGTCCCCTGCCGACTGAGCTGGATTGAGGAGATTGAGATGAAAATTCGTTCACAGATCGGCATGGTCCTGAACCTGGACAAATGCATCGGTTGCCACACCTGTTCGATCACCTGCAAGAACGTCTGGACCAGCCGTGAAGGCATGGAATACGCCTGGTTCAACAACGTCGAGACCAAGCCCGGCATCGGCTACCCCAAGGAATGGGAAAACCAGGACAAATGGAAGGGCGGCTGGGTCCGCAATGCCGACGGCTCGATCAACCCTCGCATCGGCGGCAAGTTCCGCGTGTTGGCGAATATCTTCGCCAACCCGGACCTGCCGGGCCTGGACGACTACTACGAACCGTTCGACTTCGACTACCAGCACCTGCACACCGCGCCCCTGGGCGAGCACCAGCCCACCGCGCGGCCGCGCTCACTGGTGTCCGGCAAGCGCATGGAGAAGATCGAGTGGGGCCCGAATTGGGAGGAGATCCTCGGCACTGAATTCGCCAAGCGGCGCAAGGACAAGAACTTCGACAAGATCCAGGCGGACATCTACGGCGAGTACGAAAACACGTTCATGATGTACCTGCCGCGCCTGTGCGAGCACTGCCTGAACCCGGCGTGTGCGGCGTCCTGCCCGAGCGGTGCGATCTACAAGCGCGAAGAGGATGGCATCGTCCTGATCGACCAGGAGAAATGCCGCGGTTGGCGCATGTGCATCAGCGGCTGCCCGTACAAGAAGATCTATTTCAACTGGAAGAGCGGCAAGTCGGAAAAATGCATCTTCTGCTACCCGCGCATTGAAGCCGGGATGCCAACGGTCTGTGCAGAAACCTGCGTCGGCCGGATTCGCTACCTCGGCGTGCTGCTGTATGACGCCGACCGCATCAGCGAAGTGGCGAGCACCGCCAACGAACAGGACCTGTATGAGAAGCAACTGGAGATCTTCCTCGACCCGAACGACCCGGCGGTGATCCGCCAGGCCCTGGCCGATGGCGTGCCGCAGTCAGTGATCGATTCGGCACAACGCTCGCCGGTCTACAAGATGGCCGTGGATTGGAAGCTCGCGCTGCCGTTGCACCCGGAATACCGCACGCTGCCGATGGTCTGGTACGTGCCGCCACTGTCGCCGATCCAGAACGCTGCCGCCGCCGGCACCGTGGGCATGAACGGGGTGATCCCGGACGTCGACAGCCTGCGCATTCCGCTGCGCTACCTGGCCAACCTGCTGACCGCCGGCGATGAAAAGCCCGTCAAGCTGGCCCTCAAGCGCCTGCTGGCGATGCGTGCCTACAAGCGTTCCGAACAGGTTGACGGCGTGAAGGACCTGCAAGTGCTGGCCGATGTCGGCTTGAGCGAGAACCAGGTCGACGAGATGTATCGCTACCTGGCCATCGCCAACTACGAGGACCGTTTCGTCGTGCCGAGTGCTCACCGCGAAGACGCCATGAGCGACGCGTTCGCCGAGCGCTCCGGGTGCGGCTTCAGCTTCGGCAGCGGTTGCAGCGGCAGTTCCGACACCAACATGTTCGGCGGCAAGAAGGCCAACCGTCGCGACGTGATCAAGACCGTACAGTTGTGGGAGGACTGAGCATGCGCATTCTCAAGGTGATTTCGTTGTTGCTCGACTACCCGACCGAGACCCTGGTGGCCGGTCGTGACGAGCTGGAGCAAGCGATTCTCCAGGCGCGGGAAATCAGTCCCAACCAGCGCGCCGGGCTGTTCGAGTTGCTGGAGGTGATCTGCGCCAAGGACCTGATGGACGGCCAGGAGCACTACGGCGCGTTGTTCGGCCGCGGCCGTTCGCTGTCGTTGTTGCTGTTCGAACATGTCCATGGCGAGTCCCGCGACCGGGGCCAGGCCATGGTGGACATGATGGCCCAATACGAGGCAGCCGGTTTCGCCATCGGCGTCAAGGAACTGCCCGACTACATCCCGTTGTACCTGGAGTATCTCTCCACTCGCGAAGACCTCGAGGCCCGCGAGGGCCTGGCGGATGTCGCGCACCTGCTGGCCTTGCTCGCCGCGCGCCTGGATGAGCGTGAAAGCGCCTATGCCAGTTGCTTCCGGGCCTTGCTGCAAGTTGCCGGGGCCGAACCCCAGGGCGCGGTCGCCGAGTTGCGCGAGCAAGTGAAGGCCGAGCCACGGGACGACTCCCTGGAAGCCCTTGACCGGGTCTGGGAGGAAGAGGCGGTGGATTTCATGAAGGCCGAACAGCAGGACCGTTGCAGTTCGCTGCCGAGCGCGCCGGGCAGGGTCAGGGAAGAAAGTGCGGTGCCGTTGCACTGGGTGGATTTTCAGCATGAAGGGCTGGCCGCTGCGCCAGCCGGGGAGGTGGGCAATGTCTAAGTGGGATCTGTTGTTGTTCGGGGTCTACCCCTATGTCGCCCTGGCGATCTGCCTGCTCGGCAGCTGGGCGCGGTTCGACCTCGCCCAGTACACCTGGAAGGCCGGCTCCAGTCAGATGCTGAACAAGCGCGGCATGCGCGTGGCGAGCAACCTGTTCCACGTCGGCGTGCTGTTCGTGCTGGCCGGGCACTTTGTTGGCCTGCTGACGCCGTCGGCGGTCTACCACCATGTGCTGAGTACCGAGAACAAGCAGTTGTTGGCGATGGTTTCCGGTGGCTTTTTCGGCGCGTTGGGCCTGATCGGCTTGCTGATGCTGCTCAACCGCCGGCTGAGCGACCCACGGGTTCGCGCTACGTCCAACACCTCGGACATCCTGGTGTTGGTGGTCTTGCTGGTGCAACTGGTGCTGGGGCTGATGACCATCGTTGCCTCCACCGCCCACATGGACGGTTCGGTGATGGTGATGCTAGCCGACTGGGCGCAGAACACCGTGATGTTGCGTCCGGTCGACGCCGCCAAATCGATAGCGCCAGTGGGCCTGGTCTACAAGCTCCATGTGCTGCTCGGCCTGACCCTGTTCGTGCTGTTTCCGTTCACCCGTCTGGTGCACATCGTCAGTGCGCCGGTCTGGTACCTGGGACGGCGTTATCAAGTCGTTCGGCAGAAATTCTGAGGAGGCGATCATGGCCAGTGGATGCGGATGTGGTGGCGGTAATGGCGGCAGCGGCGGCTGTGGATCTTCGGCAAGCGCGGCGCCCGTGGCGGATGTCGCGCCCCTTGGGGCGGTGCAGTTCGATCCGGTGACGGTTGACGAAGAGTCGCCGCAGTTGATTGCCAGCAGTGAACAGGAGTGGCCGATCATCAGCGTCAACGGGGTGTCGATCACCCCGCAGGCGATGGCCCAGGAGCTGCAGTACCACCCGGCGCAGAGTCGGGAGGACGCGGTCTACCAGGCGGCGCGGGCCCTGGTGATTCGGGAACTGCTCCAGCAACGCATCGCCGAGCTGGGCCTGTCCCTGCAGGTCGGTGCTGGGGAAAACGAAGAGGAGGCGGCGACGCGGCTGCTGCTCGAGCGCGAGGTGCAGGTGCCGCAATGCGACGAAGCGACCTGCCTGCGCTACTACGAAAGCAACCGGGCGCGCTTTCACAGCGCACCGTTGCTGGCCGTGCGGCACATCCTGCTCGAATGCGCACCGGACGATGCCGAGGGACGCAGCCTCGCCCATGTCCAGGCCGAACTGCTGCTGGAACGACTGGACCAGGCTCCGGGCAGCTTCGCCGATCTGGCCCATAAGTATTCGGCTTGCCCGTCCAAGGAGCAGGGCGGGTCGCTGGGGCAGATCAGCAAGGGCCAGACCGTGCCTGAGCTTGAGCGTCAGTTGTTCGCCTTGCCGGCGGGACTGTGCGGCAAACCCCTGGAGAGTCGCTATGGCTGGCACGTGATCAGCATCGACCAGCGCATCGACGGCCAGCCGTTGCCTTACGAGGCGGTGGCGACGGCGATCCGCACCCAGTTGCAGCAGGGCGTCTGGCAGAAAGCGCTGGTGCAGTACCTGCAAACCCTGATCGGTGCAGCGGACATTCGCGGCATTCATCTTCAGGGCGCCGACTCGCCGCTGGTGCAGTGAGCATCGACTCGAACAGGGGGCATTCATGAACGCTGTGCTGCAGGATGGATTTGGGCGCCAGATCGATTATTTGCGGATGTCGGTGACCGATCGTTGTGATTTTCGCTGTGTGTATTGCATGGCGAAGCACATGACCTTCCTGCCGCGTCAGCAGGTATTGACCCTGGAAGAGCTCCAGCGGTTGGCGCGGTTGTTCGTCGGCCTGGGAGTGAAGAAGATCCGCCTGACCGGCGGCGAGCCGCTGATTCGCCCGGGTATCGTCGGGTTGTGCCGCGATATCGCAGCATTGCCCGGCCTGCGGGAGCTGGTGATGACCAGCAACGGCTCGCAGTTGGGGCGGTTGTCCAGGCCGCTGGTCGATGCCGGCGTCAAGCGCATGAACATCAGCCTCGATAGCCTGGACGGCGAGCGTTTTCGGGCCATCACCCGTAACGGCAACCTCGACCAGGTGCTGGCTGGCATCGAAGCGGCGAAGGCGGCCGGGTTCGAGCGGATCAAGCTCAACTGCGTGGTGATGAAGGGGCGCAATTTCGATGAGGTGCCGGCGTTGGTGCAGTACGCCATCGAGCAACGCATCGACATCAGCTTCATCGAGGAAATGCCGTTGGGAGAGGTAGGACGTTCCCGGGGCGAGTCGTTTTGTTCCAGCGAAGAGGTCCGGGCGGCGATCGTCCGTCATCACCGGTTGCTCGATAGCGCCGAGAATAGCGGCGGGCCGGCGCGTTATGTGCGCCTGGAGCGCCATCCTGATACGCGGATCGGCTTCATTTCGCCGAACACCCACAACTTCTGCGCCAGTTGCAACCGGGTGCGCATGACCGTTGAAGGGCGCTTGCTGCTGTGCCTTGGACAAGAGAACTCCCTCGACCTGCGTGGCCTGCTGCGGCGCTATCCGCTGGAGGACCAGCCGGTGATCCAGGCGGTGCAACACGCCTTGCGCGGCAAGCCTCTGCGTCACGACTTCAACCCGGGTGGGGAGGTGCAGATCGTACGGTTCATGAACATGAGTGGGGGGTGAGGAGCATCGTTGCCTGTGGCGGCGCTATCGCGAGCAGGCTCGCTCCCACATGGGGTTTGGGTTGACTGGGAGATTTGTGTTCACCCAGGTCCCCTGTGGGACCGAGCCTGCTCGCGATGACGGCAGCCCAGTCACATCCCTATCAATTGACTCCCCCGATTCTTGACATCAGTCAATTGCAAACCAGCCTTCAACCCGTACTCTCCACTGCATATTGTGTTTTATGAACTTGAAAGGCCTATATGTAGTGTCTGGAGCCCAAATGCAAAGTACGTTGATCTCAGTAGGGTGCAACCGCCTGCACAAGCGCGACGGCAGTGTGGTCGCCTTCGATGCGGACAAGATCCGCCAGGCGCTGATCGCCGCCGGCAAGGCCACCGGCGAATACGCGGAGGCTGAAGCCGAAGCGCTGCTCGACGCCGTACTTGCCCGATTGGAAGGGCAGTCACGATTGAACGTCGAGCAGATCCAGGACCGGGTCGAGCGGGTGCTGATGGACGCCGGTTTCTTCCTCGCCATGCGCGCCTACATCGTCTACCGCGAGCAACACGGGCGCCTGCGCCGGGACCGCCGCACCCTGGTGGAAGTCGCCACGTCGATGAACGAATACCTCGATCGTGAAGACTGGCGCGTGCAGGCCAACGCCAACCAGGGGTATTCCCTCGGCGGGTTGATCCTCAACGTCTCCGGCAAGGTCACCGCCAACTATTGGCTCGATGAAGTCTACAGCCAGGCCATCGGCGAGGCGCACCGCGAGGCCGACCTGCACATCCATGACCTGGACATGCTCGCCGGCTACTGTGCCGGTTGGTCCCTGCGTACGCTATTGCACGAAGGCCTCAACGGTGTACCGGGGCGGGTCGAGGCCGGGCCGCCCAAGCACCTGAGCAGTGCCCTGGGGCAGATGGTGAATTTCCTCGGCACCCTGCAGAACGAATGGGCCGGGGCCCAGGCCTTCAGCTCGTTCGACACCTACCTGGCGCCCTACGTGCGCAAGGACCGGCTCAGCTACGACGAGATCCGCCAGTCGTTGCAGGAGTTCATCTACAACCTCAACGTCCCCTCGCGCTGGGGCACGCAAACGCCGTTTACCAACCTGACGTTCGACTGGGTCTGTCCGCAGGATCTGCGCGAACAGATTCCGATCATCGGTGGTGAAGAGATGCCGTTCGCCTATGGCGACCTGCAAGCGGAAATGGAACTGATCAATCGCGCCTACATCGAGGTAATGCAAGCCGGCGATGCGAAAGGGCGGGTGTTCACCTTCCCGATCCCGACCTACAACATCACCCATGATTTCCCGTGGGACAGCGAAAACGCCGACCGCCTGTTCGAAATGACGGCCCGCTACGGCTTGCCGTACTTCCAGAATTTCCTCAACTCGGACATGCAACCCAACCAGGTGCGGTCAATGTGCTGCCGCTTGCAACTGGATGTGCGCGAGCTGCTCAAGCGCGGTGGCGGCTTGTTCGGTTCGGCGGAACAGACCGGCTCGCTGGGGGTGGTGACGATCAACTGCGCACGGCTGGGCTACCTGTACAAGGGCAACACCAGCGCACTGTTGCAGCGTCTCGATGCCCTGATGGAACTGGCGAAGGAAAGCCTGGAGGTCAAGCGCAAGGTGATCCAGCACCACATGGACGCCGGCCTGTATCCCTACACCAAGCGTTACCTGGGCACCTTGCGCAATCACTTCTCCACCATCGGCGTGAATGGCCTGCACGAAATGCTGCGCAATTTCACCGATGACCAGCAGGGGCTGCACACCGGGCAGGGACGCGAGTTCGCGCTGCAGTTGCTCGATCATGTACGGGCGACGCTGCTGCGTTTCCAGGAGGAGACCGGCCACCTCTACAACCTGGAAGCCACGCCCGCCGAAGGCACCACCTACCGCTTCGCCAAGGAAGACCTCAAGCGCTACCCCGATATCCTGCAGGCCGGCAGTCCGGTCGCGCCGTACTACACCAACTCTTCGCAATTGCCGGTGGGGTTTACCGAGGACCCGTTCGAAGCCCTGGAACTGCAGGACGAACTGCAATGCAAGTACACCGGCGGCACCGTGTTGCACCTGTACATGGCCGAGCAGATTTCATCCACCCAGGCCTGCAAGCAATTGGTGCGCAAGGCCCTGGGGCGTTTCCGGCTGCCGTACCTGACGGTCACGCCGACGTTTTCCATCTGCCCGGTGCATGGCTACCTGGCCGGTGAACACGAGTTCTGTCCCAAATGCGACGAGGCGTTGCTGCTGCAACAGCAGCAGGCACGCAGCGTCCACTGATCCGATCATCCACCGCAAGGAGTTTCACCATGAATGAATCGAGCAACCTTCCGCAGGCCCAGCGCCAACGTTGTGAAGTCTGGACCCGGGTGATGGGGTATCACCGCCCGGTGGCGGCGTTCAACCCGGGCAAGCAGTCCGAGCACCGCGAGCGGGTGCATTTCACTGAACGCGCGGCCGGGCGTCCATGAGTCGAGTGCTGCGGGTCGGGGGCATGGTGCCCCTGACCACCCTCGATTATCCGGGCCAATTGGCTTGCGTACTGTTTTGCCAGGGTTGCGCCTGGCGTTGTCGTTATTGCCATAACCCGCAACTGATCCCGCCCCGTGGCAGCGAGGAAGTGGATTGGTGCAGGGTGCTGGCGTTCCTGCAACGCCGCCAGGACCTGCTCGACGCCGTGGTGTTCAGCGGCGGCGAGCCGACCTTGCAGGACGGCCTGGGCTCGGCCATGGAGGAGGTGCGGCAGATGGGCTTTCGCATCGGCCTGCACAGCGCCGGCATCAAGCCGGCGGCGTTCGCCAAGGTGGTTGGGCAAGCCGACTGGGTGGGCTTCGACGTCAAGGCGCTGCCCGAAGATGCCCTGGACGTGACCCGGGTCGAAGGCAGTGGCGCAGCCAACTGGCGCAGCCTCGACTATCTGCTGGCCAGCGGCGTGGATTACGAGTGTCGCACCACGGTGCATTGGCATCTGTTCGACCCCGGGCGGCTGTTGACCCTGGCCCGGCGCCTGAGCGAGCGGGGTGTGACCCGCTTCGCCGTGCAACTGGTGCGCACCGCCCGGATGCTCGACCCACACCTCTCCAGCGTTTCGGCACACGCCTTGCAGCCCGAACTGTGGGCCGCCCTGCGGGAGTTGTTTCCCTCGTTCGTGTTGCGCAGCTAAGCCTGCGCCGGGACGAACGACACCGCGGCTCGGAATGACCCGCTCACTTTTTTCCAAGGTTTTCAAATGCGCTGCCGGACCGGCAGGTAGTTGAACAGGGAGCATTTGATATGACCAGACTCACCACCGCCCAACGTATCGTGATCGGCTTTGCCATCGCACCACTGGCCTTGATCGCCCTGGCGTTGTACGCCTTGCACGATCTGGCTGTGCTGCGCGACCAGGCCGAGCAGATCGTCTGGCAGGATTGGCCGAAGATCGACCCGATCATGGTGATCGCCACGGGCGTGCGCGATAACGCCAGGAACACCCGGGACTTGCTGATCGACAAGAACAATACCCAGGTGCAGCAATCCATCGATGCCACGCGGCAACGCATCACCCAGGCTTTCGCGACGCTGGAGCCGTTGTTGTTTCAGCCCGAAGGCAAGGCGGCTTTTGCCGAACTGAAGAAACGTCGAGAGGCTTATGTGGCCGCATTCGTCCAGGTACAGGCGCTGATCCGCCAGGGCGCGATGGATGACGCGATGACGCAACTCAGGCAAGGGGTGATCCCGGCGGAGCTTGAGGTGTACAAAAGCCTGGAAGGGCTGATGGCGATGCAAGGCACGTTGTTCGCCGAACGCGAGCGCCTGGCCCAGGCGCGCTACAGCGATGCGCGGCGCAACATGCTGATGTTGGTCCTGGCCTGCCTGGCCGTGGTGAGTACCGTGGCGATACTGGTGACCCGCAGCGTGACCCGTCCGTTGGGCGGCGAGCCCGATGATGCCGCGCGGGTGCTGAGCCACATCGCCCAGGGCGACCTGACGATCCGCGTGCCGGTAGGCGTCGGCGCCAATGACAGTGTAATGAGCAACATGCACGACATGCAGCAGAACCTCAACACCATGGTCAGGCACATTGCGGCCTCGGTGGATCGGGTGGCCAGTTCATCCGAAGAGCTGAGTGCGGTGAGCAGCCAGACCAACAGCACGTTGCAGTTGCAAGGCATGGAAATCGAGCAGGCTGCGGCGGCGGTGAACCAAATGACGGCGGCGGTGGACGAGGTGGCGCGCAACGCCGTGAGCACCAGCGAAGCCTCGCGAGTCTCGGAGCAGACCGCCCAGCGTGGCCGTGAGCAGGTTCAGCAGACGGTCGCTTCCATCTCGGCGCTGGCGGACGGCGTGACGGACACGTCGGCGCGCATCCAGCAGTTGGCGGGACGGGTCGAGGACATCAGCTCGGTACTGGATGTGATCCGTGGCATCGCCGAGCAGACCAACCTGTTGGCCCTGAACGCCGCCATCGAAGCCGCCCGGGCCGGCGATGCCGGGCGTGGCTTCGCGGTGGTGGCTGACGAAGTCCGCGCGTTGGCCCATCGCACCCAGGATTCGACCCGGGAAATCGAGGACATGATCGGCAACATCCGCCAGGACAGTGGGCATGCCGTGACGGCCATGCAAAGCAGCAGCGAGCGGGTACAGGACACCTTGCAAGTCGCCCAGCGTTCCGGCGACGCCCTGGATGAAATCGCCCGCTCGATTTCGCAGATCAACGAGCGCAACCTGATGATCGCCAGCGCCACGGAACAACAGGCCCTGGTGGCCCGGGAGGTGGACCGCAACCTGGTGGGCATTCGCAACCTGTCGGAACAGGTGCTGCTGGGGGCAAGGCACACCGATACGGCCGGCCAGGACCTGGCACAGATGGCCGGCTCGCTGCATGAGACGGTGGCGCGGTTCAAGGTGTAGCCGAGTCGGGGTGAAAGGTATGTGGGAGCGAGCCTGCTCGCGATAGCGGTGGGTCAGTCCAGGAAGATGTTGGATGTGCCGGCGTCATCGCGAGCAGGCTCGCTCCCACGGGTTTGGCTATACACAGTCTTGCGGGATCACCACCCCCAGAACTGCAACCACCACCCATACCCCACCAAACCGCAGGCCGATGCCAGGCATGCCATGGCGGGCAATCGTCGAACCGGGGGCATCTGTTCCAAGCGTTTCCAACCCAGCCACAGACTCCAGGCCATCGCCGCCAGCAACAGCGCGGCACGGGCTGGCTGCACCCATTCGAGCAACAACCCTTCATAGCGCAACAGCTTCACCGTGGTGGCTGACAAGCCGAGAAACAGCCCTGCACCACCAAGAGGCGTCAAGGTGATGGCCAAGGGCCAATACTGTGCAGCATCCCCCGATATTTTCGCCGCCAGGCGTATCAGCAACGTCAACGAACCACCCTGCAACAAGGCACTCATGCCCAGGTAGGCAAGGATGCACAACCCATCGAGCCAACTGAAACTGTCATTGAGCTGCGGATAGTGCGTCAGCAGCCACCACGGCGCGTTGTCCTGAAGGGGCCAGAGCAGATCGTGGGTGATCAGCCATTGGGCCAGGTTCTGCTTCAAGGCGATGAACCACGGGCTGACGGTCCACTGGAAAGCGCCCATGGCCAGGCCAATGACGCCGAACAACAGCAAGCGCACGTCCCACGGCGAGACGCTACTCGGTGTCGAGTGAAGGATTTCCTGGTTGCTGGAACGGGCGATCAGGCGCACGGCATCGCGCTGGCCGCTGCAACGACCGCAGGCGTGGCAGTCGGCGGCGCCTTGCATGCGACGAATGTCCAGCAAGGGCGCGCAGTTGGGCGGTGGCCGACGGGGCGCCGGGTTTTCCAGCCAGCGTTGTTCGTCCACCTGAAAATGCACTGGCGCCAAACGGGCGAGCAGGGCGAAGACGCCGCTGACCGGGCACAGGTAGCGGCACCACACCCGTTTGCCCCGGGCGAACAGCAGACCGACGATCACCGCCGCGACGGTCGAACCGCCAAGGATCAACAACGCAGCCTGGGCATAGTCATAGACGCTGATGAGTTGGCCATAGATCGTGGTCAGGCAGAACGCCAGGGTCGGCCAGCCGGCCCAGCGCAGGCCTAGGGGCATGCCCAGGCCCTTGCCGTAGTGGCTGGCCCATTCGCTCAAGGCCCCTTCTGGACACAGCACACCACACCAGAGCCGGCCGAACAGCACAATCGACAGCAACACGAAGGGCCACCAGAGGCCCCAGAACAGAAATTGAGCCAACAATGTGAGGTTGTCGAAAAGGCGCGCCTGGCTGTCCGGCAAGGGCAGGAATGCAGGTATCACCAGCAGCACCCCATAGAACAGCACCACCGCCCATTGCACCGCACGAATGATCGCGCCGTGGCGGCGCATGCCGTCACCCAGGCGCTGGAGCCAGGCATTCAGGTCGGGCATGGCAGGGTTTCCACCTTGCGTGGCCGCAGCCAGCCGACGACGGTCAGCCAATAAGCGATCCACACCAGCAACGTCAGTGCACTGGGACTCGCCCGATACCCGGCAAAATCGGCCAGGAAACCACCGAACCCATGACCATCATCCAGGATCGCGCTGGTGTCCCACAGGGCATCGCCGATGCCGCGATACATCGCCTCCGGCCAGTCCATCGCAAGCAACTGTCCGCCGACCCGTTCGATACCGCTGACCAGCAACGCCGCTCCCAGCAACAAAAGAATTGCCTCGCTGATGGCAAAGAAACGTGGCCATGAGATGAACCGTCGACTGCTGTGCAGCAAGGAAACGGTCAGCAGCGCCAGTACCAGCCCAGCCACCGCGCCAATGGCGAACAGGCCCAACTGCGGCCCCTGCAGGCGGGCCCCGGCACCATACAGGAAGACCACGGTTTCACTGCCTTCTCGGCTCACAGCCAACAGCGCCAGGACCAGCAGGCCCAGGCCACCCTGGCGGTCCAGGCGCTGATCGGCGTGACGGGTCAGTTCCTGCTTGAGCGTGCCGGCGTTGCGTTGCATCCAGCTCACCATCTGCACGATCAGCACACTGGCGAACAGCGCCAATGAGGCCTGGAACCATTCGTTGGCCGCGCCGCTCATGGCCTCGCCGGCCAGCAGGATCAGACCGGCCAGCGCGGTCGAAAGCAGCAGGCCCAGGGCAGCGCCGCTCCAGACGTAGCGCAATAATTGCCGGGTCTGTCGCTGCCGGCTGACCCAGGCCTGGAGAATCCCGAGTACCAACAAGGCCTCGACGCTTTCGCGCCAGACAATAAACATCGATTGAGTCATGCAAACGCCTCCTGCTGACCGATTACTGGGCCAGGATGCCGCCCTCGGGCAGTTGCGGATTGAATTCATCGAAAAACGGATAGTGCCCCGGACGCAACGGGTGAATCACGACAAAGGTGGTGACCCCGGGTGACAGCACTTTTTCCACTCGCAATGGCGTGCTCTCGAACTCCGCCGGGCCCTGGCCGACGTTTTTCAGCACGATCTTGAAGCGCTGTCCGGCCGCTACTTCCAACAGCGCCGGGGTGAAATGTCCGTCGCGGATGCTTAGCTCATAAGTCGGCAGCTCGGCCTGGGCCAGTGAGGGCAGCAGGCCCGCCAGCATCAGCCAAGCCAGGCGTCCATGCCTCGCGACAGGCAGCCCGCAGGTTCGGCGGGCCATCTTCAATATCCGCCTTTCTTACCGATCCCGGCGTAGACGAACTCGTAGTGCAATTCACATCGTTCGAACCACGGCGCGACACCGGTTTCCTTATCGGTATGACGACCGAGCGAGCCATGACCGCCGGGGGGCAGGAGGGTGAAGGTCAGTTGATATTTGCCGGGGCCGAGCAGCTTCACGTTGTCGCCGTAGTGCGGTCCGTCATTGGCGACCATGGCATGGAAGTCACCCTTGAGCTCGGTGTCGTTGCCCTGTTTTTTCAGCAGGAACGACACGTTGAGGTACGGCACGAAGCTGCCTTCCTGGAAGCCTTGCGGGTTGTCCGCCGTGGCGCGGATATCCGCTTCCAGGTGAACATCGGAATCAGCAGTGGCGCGCATCATGCCGGCCGGGGCCATTTCAATCGGTTGCAGGTACACCGCGCCGACTTCCAGTCCCGGGCACAGTTGCGGTTCGCCGATGGGGTATTCCTTAGCCTGGGCCAGTGGCGCGAGAACGAGGAGGGCGAGAGACAGGGGAACGAGCGTGCGCATGATGACTTCCTGGACGACGTAAGAGTTGGCCGGAGTCTAGGGAGCTTCGCTGCGAATAATAATGATTATTGTCAATTTTCAGCGTGATTCCATGAAAGCGATGAGAGGAAGGCTCTTGATCGAAATCAAGGGCTGTACGGGACTGGCGCGGTAGGGTGCAGCTACACCCATCTGTCAGCGGGGTTCCCATGGCCAAGCCCTTTCCCGTAAGTCCCAAACACCCTGAACGCATCTGCTGGGGCTGCGACCGTTACTGCGCGTCGAACGCCCTGGCCTGTGGCAACGGCGCCGACCGGACCATGCATCCGGCTGAGATGATCGGGGAGGATTGGTACCTGCATGGGGAGTGGGGATTGGAATTGACTGACATTACAGACCAAAGCGCCAATCCGAAGAAATAGACTAAAGCACCTGTCTGAAGGAATAGACCAAACCTGTGGCGAGGGGATTTATCCCCGCTGGGGCGCGAAGCGGCCCCACAATCTTAGGGCCGCTTCGCAGCCCAGCGGGGATAAATCCCCTCGCCACATTAAAACCTGCCAGCCTGGAACCAACTGGCCGGCGGGTGTACTCAGAGCTTCGGCATCTGTCCGATCCGCCCCATCATCTCGGTCACGATCTGCAAGTCCAACATGAACTGCTCGACCGTCTTGAACTCGTTGTCGTTATGCCCGGTGTATTTGACGTCGGGCATTGCCAGGCCGAACTGCACGCCGTTGGGCAGGTCGTGGACCGAAGTGGCGCCCGCCGAGGTGCCGTACTTGTGCTCCATGCCCAGGTTCTCGGTGGCCACGGCCAATAGCGCCTTGACCCATTCACCCTCGGGGTTGCGGTACATCGGTTCGTCGATGGAGTAATCGAAGGCCACCGCCACGTGGGACTTCTTGCTCCAGGCCGCCAGTTTGTCGGCAATTTCGGACTTGAGCGCTTCAGTGGGCTTGCCGACTGGAACACGCAGGTTGACGGCGAGCTTGAAGGTCTTCTCATCCATGCCGACGTAGGTCAGGGAGGCGGTCAGCGGGCCCATGAACGCGTCGGAGAAGCCAATCCCCAACTGCTTGCCCAGGTAGTCCAGGCCCCAGTTGTCAGCGGCGTAGCGGGCGGCGTCGGTGATGTGGTTGTGCTTGAGTGCGACCTTGCCGTCGAGGCCGTTGATGAAGTCCAGCATCCGCGCTACCGGGTTCACGCCCGACTCGGGTTCTGACGAGTGAGCGGAAACACCGGTAAAGGTCAGTTGGACGTCTTTGCCGACGACCTTGCTGGCGACCTCGAAGTTGCCGCCGTTGCGCTTGGCATAATCGGTACCGGCCTTGAGCAGGCTGGCGGCCAGTTCGGCAGGCTTGTCAGCGACGAAGGTGGCCACCGATGTCGATGGAATCTGGTTGGTTGCCAGGCCGCCGGTCAGGGCTGTGATTTCGGCGCCCTTGCCTTGTGCGGGGCGGCGGGCAAAGTTTGCCATGACCGTGCCATAGCCTTTTTCGGCAATCACGACCGGATAGCCGCCATCCAGCGCCAGGTTGTAATTCGGCGTCGGGTTGTGTTCGAAGTAGTAGGGGATCGCGTCGCCGGTGGTTTCTTCGGTGGTGTCCACCAACAGCTTGAAGTTCCTCGCCAGGGGCAGCTTCTCTTCCTTGATGATCTTCATGGCATAGAGCGCCACGACGATACCGTTCTTGTCATCCTCCGTGCCTCGGCCATACATGCGGTCGCCCACCAGGGTGACTTTGAACGGGTCGAGCCGTGTGCCGTCCTTCAGCACCCAGTTTTCCGGCTTCACCGGGACCACATCGGCGTGTGCGTGGATACCCACGACTTCGTCGCCGCTGCCTGGCAGGGAAATTTCATAGACTCGGTTGTCGATGTTGCGGAAGTTCAGATTGAAGCTCTGGGCGAGGCTCTTGATCTTGTCGGCGATCTTGAGGAATTCGGGATTCTCGTGCTGGGCCACGCCGTCCTTGCGGTAGGTCGGGATCGCTACCAGTTCTTTCAGGGTTTCGGTGGCGGCGCTGCCGTATTTCACTCGCGCGTAGATGCCCAGCAGACGATGGATTTCATTCTGCTGTTCGGTTGAAAGGGGCTTGTTGTCGAGAAAGGCGTTGATGGCCGGACCCAGGTCGGCGGTTTTGGCCAGGTCACTCTTGGCCACGCTGCCCAGGAATTGCCTGAAGTCGGTGACCGATGTGTCAGCGAGGGTCTTGACGAGCGTCGCGCTCTGCTGCGCGGTGATGTTGGCGAGTGCTGGCGCGGAGAGTGTTGCGAAGCTGGATAGCAGCAGGGTGGTCACAGCCAGGTGCTTGAGCGAGAAGTCCATTGCTGGGGGCATTCCTTTGCAGGCGAGTTGAAGGAAGATGTTTCATTGGCGAAACAACTACGCAACCTAACACTGCTGCCCAGCGGGCAGGGAGCCTATGAGGTGGATTTGTCGCACACTCAAGCAAAAACGGCGCAGAAATGAAAAACAACCAGGCGGGCAGCGCCACTGTGGGAGCGAGCCTGCTCGCGATGACGGCGGCACATTCAACATCTGCGTGACAGACCCACCGCTATCGCGAGCAGGCTCGCTCCCACAGAGGACTCAGGGTGTATGCGGTCTTTGCATATGCCACCTGATCTTGTGGGAGCCGGGCTTGCCCGCGATGACGGCGGTCCTGTCAGCGTTTCAGTGACAGATCCACCGCTTTCGCGAGCAAGCCCGCTCCCACAGGCCATTGCGGCATTGCTTAATGCGGTGCGCGAGGAATCGTCTTGAGCAGGTCTTCAGGGCTGATGTACCCGACCACCGGCTGCGCCGTGCTGCCCGGCAACGGCAGGTCGAGGATGTGGCCCTTGATCTTGCCGACCACATGCATCTCGCAAGGCTTGCAGTCGAA
The DNA here is from genome assembly GCF_057809755.1 of Pseudomonas sp. FG13. Lineage (NCBI taxonomy): Bacteria > Pseudomonadati > Pseudomonadota > Gammaproteobacteria > Pseudomonadales > Pseudomonadaceae > Pseudomonas > Pseudomonas sp. FG13. Next base: position 107,460 of record NZ_JBMDKO010000012.1, on the reverse strand, counting down.
CTTCAGTGTCAGGACTTCATCCCCATGGATGAGCTGCATCGGCGCGACCTTGGTGCGCACGCCGGTGACGCCCTTGGCCTGCTTGGGGCAGAGGTTGAACGAGAAGCGCAGGCAGTGCTTGGTGATCATCACCGGCACTTCACCGGTTTCTTCGTGAGCCTCGAACGCCGCGTCGATCAGCTTGACGCCATGGCGATGATAGAAGTCCCGGGCCTTCTGGTTGTAGACGTTGGCCAGGAACGACAGGTGCGACTCCGGGTACACCGGTGGCGGACTGGTCTCGGCCTTGCGGCCACCGCGTGGGTGAGCTTTGACGCGGGCGGCGGTCAGGGCTTCGATGGCTTCGCGCCGCAACGCCTTGAGCTGCGAGTTGGGAATGAAGAACGCCTGGGGCGCATCCAGCTCGATGGCGGTGGCGTGGTATTCGGTGGTACCCAGTTGGCCGAGCAGGTCGTGCAATTGCTCCAGGGCCTGCTCCGGCTTGTTGGCCACGCCGAACGGTCCGTCCAGGGCGACGCTGGCACGGATGCCTTCCTCGCTGGTGGCCGTCAGTTCCAGGCGCTCTTCGCGCAGGCGCGCGTTCCACGCCAGGCCGACACGGCGCTCGGATGAGGTCTTGAGCAGGGCTTGCTGCCAGTTATGGTCCAGGTTGCGGCTCAACGGGTGGTTGGGGCGCAACTGGTACATCCCGGCTGGCATTTCGTTCGGCTCGACCCGGTAGCGGTAGCGCTTCTGGCCGTCTTCTTCGAATTCGCCCTTGGGCTCGGCGATGTTGGCCCGGAAGCCCACCACTTCACGCTTGACCAGCACATTCAGGCCGTCGCCGTTGGACAACGGATCGAAGGTCACGACCTGCAGGTCGCGCTTGCCGACTTTTTCCACCACGCCCACCGGCACGCCGGTGAAGGTCGGTGAGTCGAAGGCACCGATGTCGATCTTGCGCTCGCTGACGAAGTAGTCGGTGCTGCCACGGTGGAAGGTCTTGTCCGGGTCGGGCACGAAGAAGTGCGCGGTACGACCGCTGGACGCGCGGGCCAGGTCGGGGCGGTCTTCGAGGACGTCGTCCAGGCGCTGGCGGTAGTAGGCGGTGATGTTCTTCACATAGCCCATGTCCTTGTAGCGCCCCTCGATCTTGAACGAGCGCACGCCGGCTTCCACCAAGGCGCGGATATTGGCGCTCTGGTTGTTGTCCTTCATCGACAGCAGGTGTTTTTCGTAGGCGACGACCCGACCCTGGTCGTCCTTGAGGGTGTAGGGCAGGCGGCAGGCCTGGGAGCAGTCGCCACGGTTGGCGCTGCGTCCGTTCTGGGCGTGGGAGATATTGCACTGGCCGGAGAATGCCACGCACAGCGCGCCGTGGATGAAGAATTCGATGGCAGCATCGGTTTCGTCGGCGATGGCGCGGATTTCCTGCAGGTTCAGCTCGCGGGCCAGCACCAGTTGCGAAAAACCGGCCTGGTCGAGGAACTTCGCCCGGGCCAGGGTACGGATGTCGGTCTGGGTGCTGGCGTGCAGTTCGATCGGCGGAATGTCCAGCTCCATCACCCCCAGGTCCTGGACGATCAACGCATCGACACCCGCATCGTACAGCTGGTGGATCAACTGGCGGGCCGGCTCCAGCTCGTTGTCGTGGAGGATGGTGTTGATCGTGGTGAACACCCGGGCGTGGTAGCGGTGGGCGAACTCCACCAGCCGGGCGATATCGCCCACCTCGTTGCAGGCGTTGTGACGCGCGCCGAAACTCGGGCCACCGATGTACACGGCGTCGGCGCCATGCAGGATGGCCTCGCGGGCGATGGTCACGTCGCGGGCAGGGCTGAGCAATTCCAGATGATGTTTGGGCAAGGACATGTATTTTTAGTCAGGCTGGTCACGGTCGAAGCGACCATTGTAGCCGCCAGGCGCCTTGCCGACACCTGTGGACTTGGATTTGTGCGATCCGGACCGATGCACGGCGGTTCCCAACAGGGTCAAGCCGACGTTGCGCTGGCGCTGCACCAACGGTTTCGCCCGGTGTTCTTGGCCAGGTACAAAAAGGCGTCGGCGGCCTTGATCAACATGGCGGGCGTTACGTCCACCGTGCCCGGCTGGGTAGTGGTGATGCCGGCGCTGGCCGTGACGATGCCCAATGGATGGTCGACATGTTCGATGTCCAGCGCCCTGATGGCGTCAAGAATGTCCTGGGCGACCTTGGCGGCACCAGTGCCGTCGGTATTGGGCAGCAGCACGGTGAATTCTTCGCCACCGTACCTGACCGCCAGGTCCCCCGGTCGTTTGACCGCGTCCTGGATCGCCCCGGCAATGGCATGCAGGCAGTCATCCCCGGCGGCGTGCCCGTATTTGTCGTTGAAGCGCTTGAAGTAATCGACATCGAGCATGATCAGGGCCAGGGAAGAGCCCTGGCGCTTGGCCAGGCGCAGCTCATCGGTCAAGGCAAGGTCCAGCTTCCTACGGTTGCCCAACCCGGTGAGGCTGTCGGTCAGCGCCATGTCCCGCATGCTCTGGTGCGCATGACGGATCTGCTTTTCCATGATGATCCGGTAGCGCAGTTGGCTCAGGACGATGAGGCCGAAGCCGACCAGGGTGGCGATCAGGAAAACCAGCACGAAGCCGGTCTTGAGCAGGTCGCGGCGCCAGGGCGCGGTGATGGAGTCCCGGGACAGGCCGGCTTCCACCACCAACGGGTACGTAGTCAGGGCGCGGTAGCCGTACAGGCGTTCGGTGTCGTCGATCACGGCGCGGGCTTCGGCAGTACCCTGGTTCGATGTCGGCAGGAAGTTCTTGAAGATCACGCTATTGACCAGACTCTTGCCGATCACCGTCTCGACGAAGGGGCGCCGTACCAGAATGGTGCCGTTGCGCAGGGCCAGGACCAGGGCGCCCTTGTCGTCGATCTTGAAGTCGCCGTAGTAGTCCACGAAGTAGCTGACCTTGATCGTTCCAAGCAGCACGCCGGCGAACGAACCATCGGGATTGTTCAGGCGTCGGGAAATGGGAATGATCAGGTCGTCGGTGGACCGGCTCCTGATGACTTCGCCGATGCGTACGTTTCGATCCGTGTGGGTGCGGTGGTACTGGAAATAGTCACGGTCCGCGTTGTTGGCCGGTTCCGGGATCGTCTCCTTGTCCGTGACCACCCATTGCCCATCGGGCCCATAGATAAACAGCCCGTGCAGTTGCGGCATGATGGCGGATTGCTGCACCAGTAGTTTATGGAGGCGCGGGATATCGATGTTTTCGAACCCGTCGCCTTCCACTCGCTCGCTGAGTGCGGCGGTGACGACGTCCACCTGGCGGATGGTGTCTTCGGCATGCTGGGCCGTCGCCCGCGCCAGGTTCGTCACCGAATCGCGGGCGGCCGAAAATGCAGCACGGTAGTCACGCCATGTCCTCCAGCCTTCAACGGACAGGAAGGCTATCACCACCACCAGCATGAAACTGATGGTCAGCCTCAATGCCGCGCCTGGCCGCGCAGCCTGGGGGTCGAAATCCTCGACAGGGCTTTCGCCTCTTGGCTCCGGCCGTTTGCGTCCGAGCATCAACATTTCCTTTTACGACAAGTCTGCGCACTATGGATGCGCAGCCTATCTTATTCAATTCCAGCACATTAGCCAGTTGCGAGATCGACGTTGGCACAGACGCAGTGGGAAGCTCTTATGAAAGTTGGTGTCATTTCCGATACCCACGGATTACTCCGCCCCGAAGCGCTTGCCGCGCTGGCGGGATGCGATCGGATCATTCATGGCGGAGACATCGGCAGCCCCGGGATCCTCGAACAACTGGCATGCATTGCTCCGCTGTATGTGGTGCGCGGCAACAACGACCTGGATGCCGATTGGGCCAGGCAGCTTGCCGATAGCCTGCAATTCGATCTGTGTGGGTGGCAGGTTCTGCTGGTGCATGACATTGCCGATGTACCGGCTTCACTCGACCCGGGGGTGAAGGTGGTCATCACGGGGCACTCCCACAAGCCGGGTATCGAATGGCGTGGCGAGCGCTTGTATCTGAACCCCGGCAGCGCCGGCCGGCGGCGTTTCAAACTGCCGGTGACGCTGGGGTTGCTGGAGGTGAGTGCAGGCTCGATCGAGCCGCGGATCGTCTCGTTACTGGAGTGATGAAAGGGTGCGGGGCTGGTGCGAGGAGGACCGCTGTCGAGGAAGCCATTGGCTTTACTACCGAACAGGGGCGAAGTGGAATTGCCTGCGGAAAAGCGCCATCATTTAGCCTTCATTTGGGCTCAATGACAGGGATGACATGCAAATCGATAATCTGAAGCGCTTTCTGGAAGCAGGAACGACCTTCTCCATGGGCGATGCCATCACGCCCCACACGGCCAATGATTTCTGGCAGTGGGCCTTCTCCAATATGAATGTGCCCGTATTACGAGGCGTGCTGATCGAGTACCTGGTGGCAAAGAAGTTGATTGCCCATTGCGACGACATCGTCGGTGATACGGTACGAGCGCTGACCACCTATACCCCGCGCAAAGGCGATCTGACCCGCAGCATTGAAAAACACTACCAGGTGCAGCCTCACGGCGATGTGTTCGACCTGCAACTGACCTGGGGCGTGACCTTGGAAATCAAGAGCACGGCATCCCCGGACAACTGGCGGCTGAACAAGACGTGCCGGTGGAACATCATTCAGGACAGGAATCTCAAGGAGGCAGTATTTCCTTCCCAGTTCTACATCCTTGCGCAGATGGGGCCGGCAGCGAGCCTCAATGACAGTGCACTGGACCTGGGTGCCATCGTTTTCCATGTGCGTACCGGTGAGGAACTGGACGCGCTGGCAGTGGGGCAACAGTCACTGGGATTCTCCAAATTCGTGGGCGTTGAAAACAAGCGCCGCAGTTGCAGCTATGACGAGTTGCCTGCCGTTCTATTGGACCTGCAGACGCAACGTCTGCGTCGTATCCAGAAGAAGCTCCGCCCGGATTGGAAGCTGGTTCCACTTGAGCGCGGGGACGATGACTTCCTGCCTTTGGCTGTGGAGCAGGCCGGCCAGGTGGAGGCGTGGTGGTATTGGCAGGCGGAGGTGCAAGGCAAATGGACTGCCGTGCCGATCGCGCCGATTCCATGGCCTTGGCTGCCGGACGAGACACCTGACTGGCGGGATTGGGAGGCAGCAGGTTTTGCGTTTGTCCCGGAGGTCGCGGCGTCGGTGGATGAGCCTGAGGATGCGCCGATTGTCGTCAGCTGATCCGCCGCCATCGCGAGCAGGCTCGCTCCCACACTGGTTGTGGGCTGGTCGCGAGGTCACTGTTTCACCATCCCTGTGGGAGCGAGCCTGCTCGCGATGGCGGTCTGTCAGTCACCTCAGTGTTGGCCGGCAAAAAACACCCGCCGAACCTTCCATGGCGGGTGTCTGGGAAAAACCGGCTCAGAAAGGAGGGATCTGGCCGGAGTCGGAAAGTGAAATCACGCCACCGGAATCGACGGGTCGGCCGCTGCCAGGGCCGCCGCGCGGTCGGCGGCGGGCGGGTAGATCCATATCGAGTTGATCTGGGTCTTGAGGTCCTTGGCTTCCTGGCCCACCAATTTGAGCTGGCGATCCCAACCTTCGGTGTACACCGCCCCCCAGGCTCCGAGGTCCAGGCAGGTCACGTACTTGGGCTGGCTGTAGGTCATCGGAGCCACGCCCAGCAGGTCGGCAGCGACATTGTTGCCGGCATAGCGGCCCAGGGCAATGGCGTGCTGGCAGGACATCGCCGCGTAGTTGCCCACGGTGTCGGTGGCGGCGTAGGCCACGTCACCGGCGGCGAAGATATGGTCCTGGCCCAACACCTTCAGGTTGCCGTCGACGTGCAACCGGCCCTGGCGATCACGGGTGCCGGGTACGTGTTCGGTCAACGGACTGGCGCGGAAGCCCACGGTCCAGACCACGGTGTTGGACTCGATTCGCTGGCCGTTCGACAGGGTGACGCCGCTGGGATCCACCGATTCGACCGAGGCGTTGAGAATCCATTCGATGCCCAGGTGAGCCGAGGCTTCGATGAGGGAAGGGCGGATGCCTTCGCCCAGGGAGGCGCCGATCTGCGGTGCGCGGTCGACGACGATCACCCGGATGTTGGCCTGTTCGCCCAAGGCGGCGCGCAGGCGGGCGGGCATTTCGGTTGCGGTTTCGATCCCGGTAAAGCCGCCTCCGGCCACCACCACGGTGTTGCGGGCGGGACTGTCCGGGCGGTTTGCGAGGGACTTGATATGAGCTTCGAGGCGGGTTGCCTGCTCGATTTCATCGACATCGAAGGCGTGCTCGATCACACCCTTGAAGTCAGCGCGCATCAACTGACTGCCGGCGGCGAGCACCAGCCGATCATAGTTCAGCGTGCCTTGGATGCCGGAGGCGTCGCGATAGCCCACTTGCTTGCGCTCGGCATCGACGCTGTCCGCCGAGCCCTGCACGAAATTCACCCCGACCGCGTTGAACAACTCGTCCAGCGGGGCCTTCATCGTATGGACGTCAGGCTCGTAGAAACGTGGCCGGATCCGCAGCTCCGCCTGGGGCGCCAGGACAGTAATCTGCACATCGTTGCGATCATGCTGGTCCAACAGGCGGGCCGCGCTCAACGCGCTCCATACCCCGCCGAAACCTGCGCCAACTACCAGAATATGCTGTTTCATGATGTGCTCCCGAAGACAAAATCGATACGTTGAATTGTTCAACTGTTTCAGCGTGACCGTGTCGCGAGGTACCCGAACGTGCGTGGCTTCATGCATTCAGCTTCGGTTCGCTGTAGGAAATGGTATTCGTCGGTTCGGCGTCCGACACTTCTACATAAGGTCAGCGGGGGCACGTCTGGGTATGAAGGATCTATACGAAGGTGTTAGAGCGATGGGGTTGAACGCGGCTTTTGTGAGCGCCGCAGAACCTGTGGGAGCCGGGCTTGCCCTAATGCCGATCAGTTAAGCCACCGACCTGTGGGAGCAAAGCTTGCTCGCGATTGCGGTAAGTCAGTCAGCAACAATGTTGACTGATCTGTCGCTATCGCGAGCAAGCTTTGCTCCCACAAGGTTTGTGCCGTTTGATCCTTGACTGACTGGCATTAGGGCTTGCCCGCGATGACGACGGTACATTCAACATGGATGCAAGCTGACCCACCGCTATCGCGAGCAGGCTCGCTCCCACAAGGATGTGTGGTTATTCAGTCGACCGGCCGATTGAGCACCGATTCGATGCTGGCGATCAGTTCAGCGCAGCGAAACGGCTTGGGAAAGAATGCCACCGGCTCCGCTGCACCGGCCTTGACCCGGGGCATCGGGGCGGGATGCCCTGTGATGAAAATGACCGGGATGTGAACGCCTTGGTCGGCCAGTTGGTTATACATCTGGATGCCGCTCATGCCGGGCATCGTGATATCCGAGATCAGGCAGGCGGTCTGTTCGGGACCGCCGGAGGACAGGAAGTCCAAGGCGTTGGCATAGGTGCGAACGGTATAGCCGCTGGAGCGCAAGAGACCGTCCAATGCGATTCGAACGGACTCATCATCATCGACCACTGAAATAATTGCGGTATTGGACATTTAGGTACCGAAGGTGATGTCAGGTCGCCATAAAGGCCCCGTCTTCCCTGCAAGATACCTTGTCCTGCCACCCCGCCAAGTTATACCTGGGTATGAACGTTCACCCGGCGCGATACATGTCCAGTGCCTGGGCCATGCGCACCAGATCGGCGAACGAGCGCGCGCACATTTTGCGCATGGCCTGGCCCCGGTGGATCTTGACCGTGATCTCACTCAGGCCGATTTCCCCGGCGATCTGTTTGTTCATCAGGCCCGACACGGCCAGGCCCATCACCTGTTGTTCTCGGGCGGTCAGGGTGGCGTAACAGTCCTGGAGCGCCCGACGGCTAAGGTCGGACTCGCGGCGTAACCGATCCCGCTGGAGGGCGGCGGACACTGCATCGATCAAGTCCTGCTCCCGGAAAGGTTTGCTCAGGAAATCCACTGCGCCGGCTTTCATGGCCTTCACCGTCATGGCGATATCGCCGTAGCCGGTCATGAACACGATCGGCAGGTTGATATTGGTCGTTGCCAGCTGTTGCTGAAAGTCCAGGCCGCTGATGCCTCGCAGCCGCACGTCCAGCACCAGGCAACTGGGCTGGTCGGGGCGAGGGTGTTGCATGAACTCCGTCACCGAGCCGAACAACGCGACCTGCAGGCCAATGGAGCGCAACAGGCCGCCGAGGGCTTCGCGCAGCGGTTGATCGTCGTCGACGATATAAACGAGCGGCTCATCGTTGATGGCCTGGCAGGTGGAGTAGGTGGGCGTCATTGGGTGTCCCAAACGATCTAGTACAAGTGAGTAGGGGCCACGCGAACCGCAACGAAGTGCCTTGGGTGGCCTCACTGAGTCCGGCTTTCCGCGTCATGGAAATCGTTGCATCTTAAAAGTGCCGCTGGCCACCCGGTAGGACATAAAACCCTGAAATTGCGCCACGGTCCTGAAGCGCTGCATACCGAAGTATCGGTGGGCTTGCCTAAAGGTTGAATGGGTTGTCCCTAGGTACAACAGACAAGCGCACCACGGCGGACATAACCTGCCAGGCATACCGTCGCCGGTGCGTCTCGATGAAAAGGCCGACGATGATTCTGTCCACTCCTGACTCAATGGCCTGGCGCCTGGGGCGACGACTATGATGAACAGAAATGACCTGCGTCGTGCTGACATCAATCTGCTGGTTGTCTTCGAGACCTTGATGCATGAGCGCAATGTCAGTCGTGTCGGTGAAAAGCTGTTTCTCGGTCAACCGACGATCAGCAGCGCACTGGCTCGTTTGCGGCTGATGTTCGATGACCCCTTGTTCATCCGTTCGGGCCGCTTGATGGAGCCGACGTCACGGGCCCAGGAGATATTTGCCAACCTGAGCCCGGCGCTGGATGGCATCGCCGCGGCCCTGAGTCGCTGCCAGGCGTTCGATCCGGCCACCAGTGAGGCGACCTTTCATGTCGGACTGTCCGATGACGTTGAATACGCGTTGCTGCCGGAGCTGTTGCGCCGCCTGCGGGTCGAGGCGCCGGGCACCACATTGGTGGTGCGCCGGGCCGATCAATGGCAGATGTCCCAACTGCTGACCAGTGGGGAAATCACCCTGGGTATCAGCCACACCCTGGAGCTGCCGGCCAATGCCCGGCGCAAGGACTTGCGCCAGATCCGGCCGATGCTGCTGCGGGCCGATTCGCAGCCCGGCGAATTATCGCTGGACGAGTTCTGCCAACGACCCCACGCAGTGGTGTCGTCCATGGGCAATGTCATCGATGATTCTGATCGCGCCTTGAGCCTGATCGGGCGCCAACGCCGGGTGGTGCTGACCGTGCCGCAGTTCAGCGCCTTGCCTGTGCTGTTGGCCCACAGCGACATGATCGCCATCGTGCCCGACTACGTTGCCCAGGCAATGGCGATGTCCGCGGGCCTGAGAGCCGAGCCGGCGCCGATCCGCTTGCCCGAGCACGCGTTGTCGATGGTCTGGGGCGGTGCTTCTCACAATGATCCGGGGGAGTGCTGGTTGCGCTCCCGTTGCAGCGCGTTCGTGGCCGAGCGCGCCGAGCATCAGGACGCCCGGAAGGTCGCTTGAGCGCTGCGGGGACTAATCGTCTTTCGAGGCGTATCCCTCGGGGTCGACCTTGGCTTGCGCCTTCGCCACCAGCCGCTGCACCCATTCGGCATCCTGCTCGTTGATCACGGCGTAGCGCTCCGGAGGAAAAAAGCTCCAGTGATGGGCGGCCTCGGCAAGGCGCTTGAGTTCATCGCCAGCCAGCCAGTACGACGTGTCTATCAGGGAAATCGGTGCACCGTCGAAACGCCGGCCCAGCGGCAGCTGGGTGCCGGGGGCAAAGGCAATCGCTAGATGCTGCCGTGGTTGAAGGTGCTTGCTCGGCGCAGGTGTCTGCCCAATCCGAGCGTAGGTGAAGTTGCCCGGGAATTGCTCCTTGAGCACCAGCCAGTGTCCCGCCTCGGTCCTGGCCAGGATCCACTGCGATACACCGCTGTCTTGCACGCGCTCGATTTTATCGTTGACCCAGAGCATGAGGGTGTTGCAGTCGAAGTCATAGTCGCTGGACCACAGGCAGAAACCCGAGACCAGGGTATGGCGCTCAAGCTCGACCACTCCCTGATCCGGCATGGACTGCCAGTAGCGTTTGGTCGGGTCGTGTTTGTCCCGCAGGGTATTTCGCAGGGCCCAGGCCATGGTGAAAAGCACCACCGCGGCCACCAGCCATCCCAGGGACTCACCGATGATGGGGTCCAGGTCCAGGCCAGGGGCAAACAGCGTTCGATAGAGCAACAACCCCAGGATGAATGCGATGGGAGGCAACAGGGGGCCGAAGCACAGCGGCGGCATCAGCACCACGATCCAGTTGAAGCGATGATGGGCCGCATAGTCATGGGCCCAGGCCTGCTCCTGGGGGAGCATCGGCACCTGTTCGCGCGGGCCGATACCTGAGTCTGGGGTCCGGAAACGTATGTATTGTGTGTAGGAGAAGTCGCTCATGGACGAAGTCATGCTCGTTGAGGTAATCGTTGGAGGCCCCAGCCCGGTCAGCGGGAAAAGCGCTTGCGGTAGTCCCGAGGTGAAATCGAGAGGTGGCGCTGGAAGGTATGACGCATCCGCTCTTCGTCACCGAAGCCGCACGACCGGGCGATCTGGTCGATGTTGCGTTGGGAGTCTTCCAGCAGCCTTCGCGCGGCTTCCAGGCGGAACAGCTCGATGGCCTTGGCCGGGGTTCGCCCGGTCCGGCGCTTGTAGACCCGGGCAAAATTGCGCGGGCTCATCCGCGCCTGGCGGGCCAGCCGTTCGATGGTCAGGTCGTCGCCCAGGTGTTCGGCAATCCAGAGGTGCAGCTCGTCGAAGCTGGCGCTGTCTTGGGTTTGCAGTTGCAACAGCTGGCTGAACTGCGCCTGGCCACCAGGGCGCTTGAGAAACACCACCAGCTCCCGGGCCACCTGCAGGGCGACGTCGCGACCGCAATCGGCTTCCACCAGCGCCAGGGCCATGTCGATGCCGGCGCTGACCCCCGCCGAGGTCCACACGTGGCCTTGCTGGATGAAGATCGCGTCCAGGTCCACTTCAACCGCCGGGAAGCAGTCCCTGAGCATGTCGCACATGGCCCAGTGGGTCGCGGCGCGGCGTCCGTCCAGCAAGCCGGCCTGGGCCATCAGGAACGTGCCGCTGCACACCGATGCGGTGCGTCGGGCTTTGGCCGAGGCATGGCGCAGCCAGTCGACCAGGTCGACGCAATCGATCATCGCCTGGCGGATGTCGGGCGCGCCGGGGACGATCAACGTGTCGATCAGGACGTCGTCGAACTGGCGCAGGCAGCAGGTTTGCACGACCAGGCCCTCGGCGGTTCGCATCAATCCGCCGGCGAGGCTGGCGGTATGCACGGCGTAGCCGGGCAGGCCGTGTTCGGCCATGGCTTTGGTTGCCGCCCAGAACACCGTCTGGGCGCCGGTCAGGTCCAACAGGCCCATATGCGGATAGGCCAGGAAGACCAGCGTGCGTGGTTGGGTGATCGACCGGGTGGCGAGGTCGATGTCACGGGGCATTTCGTTCATGGTGGCGTGGAGGTTCAAGAGGTCGATTTCATTGTGCTTTATACACCGGAAGGCAATCCATGCCGGGTCGATTATCCATTTTCGGCACAATTGCTCGGTGCGCCTGGGAGACGGAATGGAACTTGCCTGATCTTTGCCCAACCAGCCCAGGAATCGATGAAGGTCGGGTCAATGAATAACAACACCATCGCATCGCCGGTCAATCGGTTCCGTACCGTCGACATCGATGAGCATGCCCGGAACATGGGCGGTTGGCAGGTCTGTTACGACCAACTGACCCCAGGGCGTTTCGAAGGCGAGTTGATCGAATTCCGTTCCGACTGGATGCAATTGGTGCGCGACCGATCTAACCAGGCCATGACCAAGCGTGGGACGGCCTGGGAAGGGGCCATCACCTTCAGCATGCCGTTGGTGGCGGACGGTCCGGTCTTTTGCTCCGGGCATCCGATCCTCGAGCCCAGCCTGTTGGTGGCCCGGGGGCAGAACTTGCCTGAGTTGCGCACGCCCCAGCATCTGGACGTGCTGGGTGTCGCCATCGACGAGCAAGCGTTGGCGCATGTGCTGGAGCGGCAGGGCAGTCGTTTTCGAATTACCGATCTTCCCAAGTGTTACCGCCTCGGCGACTCGACGCTGCCGGCTGAACTGGCGGCCCTGTTCGGCGAGCTGGAAAGCGACCAGGGACGGGAATCATTGCTGGGCTACGAGTCGATCCGTCGCGGCCTGCGGGATACGGTGATGCTGCACATGCTGGAACTGGTGGCGCCGGACGAGGCATCGCCCCTCAGCCCCACGGCGCGCAAGCGCATGGTCGACCGGGCCCGGGAGTACGCGTTGGCCCATGTCGACGAGCCGCTGTCGATCCTTGATCTGTGCAACCACATCGGTGCCAGCCGGCGCAAATTGCAGTATTGCTTCCAGGAGACCCTGGGTATCAATCCCGTGGCTTATTTGCGGGCACTGCGCCTCAATGCCGTGCGCCGTGAGCTGCGCAACGGCGATCAAGTCCAGGGTGTGCAAGAGGTGGCGGCACGCTGGGGCTTCTGGCACCTGAGCCGGTTTTCCAGCGACTATCGGGTCCTGTTCGGCGAGACACCTTCGCAAACCCTGCGTCGCACGCATCTGTGCTGAAAACGGATAACGGCCGATAGGGCCTGCTCCCTAGGATGACCCCACCACCATACGGTCGGAAGGGGCATTCGATGAATCAGAACAACAAAACAAACGTCTTGCGCTTTACCTGGTTGACCCTGGGGGTGCTGGGCCTCTGCGCCGGCGCCCATGGCACCGAAAACGGCGCGCCGACCACCGCGGTCGGGGTCTATGATTTCGGCGCGGGCATGATGCCGCCGGCTACGCCCTTCGGGACCGTCGGCCTGCGTACGGCGTTCTACTCGGCCAACGTGCAGAAAGACCGCCACGGCCATTCGGCGGACAACAACTTCTCCCTGGACGTGCTGTCCATCGGCGTCGCTTACATGCGCATGACCGATTACACGGTGCTGGGCGCCAAGTACGGCTTCGGCACCGTAGTGCCATTCTTCAAGATGGACGCCTCGGTACAGGTGCAGACACCCGTCGGCCCGCTGGATCTCGAGGCCGATCCATTTCGCTTGGCGGACGTCCAGTTCCTGCCGGTGATCCTGCAATGGACCTTGTCGCCGAACCTGTTCGTCAACACCCAGTTCCAGATCCAGGCGCCCACCGGCGACTACGACAAGAATCGGCTGATTTCACCGGGGCTCAATCACTGGACGTTCTCACCCATCGTCAACGCCACCTACCTGTCCGACAGCGGCTTTGAAGTGTCCTCAAGCTTCGAAGTCGACGTGAACACCCGCAACAACGCCACCGACTACAAGAACGGCGTCGAGTACCGCCACGAGTTCGCCGTGGGCCAGCACGTCGGGCCCTGGACCATGGGTGTGGGCGGGTACTACTACCGCCAGTTCACCGATGACGATGCACCGGGATTGGAGAGCGGCAATCGCGCCCGGGTGATGGCTGTCGGGCCGGCGGTGAGCTACTTCAAACCCGGCATTCCGCCGGTCTGGCTGCACGTCTACAAGGAGTTCGACGCGCGCAACCGCGCCGAGGGCTATACCGCGGCGTTGCGCATTTCTCAAAGTTTCTGAAGGGGCTCGCCATGAACCAATCAAGTTCCGCTTCAACGGCCGCGACCCCGTCGCGCCAGGCTGGCCGGCGTGAAGGCCTGGTGCTGATGCTGGGCAGCAGCCTGACCATCATGGGGTCAGTCATGGTCGCACCGATCCTGCCTCGGTTGGGCGCCGAATTCGGTCCCGTCGAGCCCCGTGCCGATCTGCTCGTGCCGCTGGCCGTCACTGGGCCGGCCCTGGCGATTGCCGTGTGTGCGCCACTGGCCGGTTGGCTGGCCGACCGCATCGGGCGCAAGGCGTTGCTGGTGCTTGCCACCTTGCTGTACGCCTTGCTCGGCGCGTTGCCGGCGCTGCTCGACAGCCTGCCTGCGATTGTCGGTACAAGGCTGTTGTTCGGCTGCACCGAGGCGGCCGTCATGACCTGCTGCGCGACCCTGATCGCCGACTATTGGCACGGCGAGGAACGCTTGCGCTACGTCAACCGGCAGGTGGTGACGATCGGCCTGGTAGGCGCGCTATTCTTCGTCGTGGGCGGCGCGCTGGGGGAGCACTCGTGGCGTTCACCGTTCCTGCTCTATCTGCTGCCGTTGCTGCTGGTGCCGGCGATGCTGAGGGTGTTGTGGGAACCTCCGCTGGCGAGGCATCAGGTGGTGCGGCAGCCGGTCGATGAAACGGGCCCGACCAAGGTCGCGGTGCGGCAGTTGGTAGTCGGCTACCTGATGATTCTGGGCGGCATGGTCCTGACGTTCGTCGTGCCGGTGCAGGCGCCGATGCTGCTGGTCAGTCTGGGCATCACGTCGAGCACGATGATCGGCCTGGCCGCGGGCCTGAGCCTGCTGGCCACCCTGGTGGGTTCATTGATGTGGCCGCTGTTGCGCCGCCGCTTGGGTATCGCCGGCTGCAACGCCTTGCTGCTGGGCCTCATCAGTCTGGGGCTATGGCTGCTGATGCGTGGGCAGAGCTACAACGCGGTACTGGTGGCGGTTTTCATCCAGGGGCTGGGTTCCGGGTTGCTGGTGCCGAATGTGATGGCGCCGGTGATGAACGCCTTGACCGCCAGCACCCGCGGCCGGGGGTTGGGCGGGTTCACCTCGTTCCTCTATATCGGCCAGTTCGTCAGCCCGCTGGTGGTGGCCTTCGTGATGGTCTTCGCCGGAGACCTGCGCCACGCCATTCAATGGATGGTCTTCGCCGGCCTGGTCGCGGCACTCCTCTGGGTGATCGCCGGCCTGCGCGCTCGCGGCCACGACCAGGCAACTACTGTCGATTCAACACGCCCGGCTCACGCCCATCGTCATGAATAAGGAATCCGAAGCATGAGTATGCAAGACATCCACCAGTTGATGGATCGCGAAGACGCCATGGGGCTGGCCGAGTGGGTCCGGCGCGGCGAGGTCCGGCCTGGCGAATTGCTCGAGGTGGCCATCGAGCGCTTGGAGCGGGTCGAGCCGCAACTCAATGCCGTGGCCGAGCGGCTGTACGACTCGGCGCGGGCGCAAGCGGATACGGCTCAAACGGGACAGGGCCCGTTGGCCGGCGTGCCGACCTTGATCAAGGATCTGTTTTCGCCGGTCAACGGGGCGGCGATGACCAATGGCTCCCGCTCCCTGGGAAGCGCTCGGGCAGATTTCGAGGCGGAAGTCGTGACGCGTTTGCGGCGGGCAGGGTGCCAGTTGGTTGGCACCAGCACGTCGCCGGAGTTCGGTACGTCGTACTCCACCGAGTCCACGCGTTTCGGCGCGACTCGCAACCCCTGGAACACCGATTACAGTGCCGGAGGCTCCAGCGGTGGTGCGGCGGCGTTGGTGGCGGCCCGGGTGGTGCCGTTCACCCATGGCAACGATGGCGGCGGTTCATTGCGGGTGCCGGCCTCATGCTGCGGCGTATTCGGCCTCAAGCCCAGCCGTGGCTTATTGCCGTCGGGACCGATTGTGGGGGAGGGCTGGGCGGGGATGGGCACGCCTCATGCGATCACCTTGTCGGTGCGTGACAGCGCGGCGTTGCTGGACGCGACCGCCGGGATGGATCTCGGCGCGCCCTATGCTGCCCCGGTGCAGGCGCTGCCTTATGTGACCGCAGTGCAGCGCGATCCGAAACCGCTGCGTATCGCCCTGGTCGAGCAGCTCGGCCCCTGGCCGACGTCGCCTGAAAGCTTGCGGGCGGTGGGCGAGGCGGCACGGTTGTGCGAATCCCTGGGGCATCGTGTCGAGCCGGTGAGCCTGCCGGTGGTGTTGCCGGAGTTTCTCGACCAGGTGTTCACTATCATCGGTGCAAGCACCCGTCACTACGTCGATCTGCTGGGCCAGATGCGTGGCCTTGCGGTCCAGGCCGAAGAACTGGAAGTGCGGACCCGGATCATCCTGCGGGACAAGGGTAATGTGAGTGGCGCCCAGTACGCGGCGGCCGTGGAATGGATACACGGCCTGGGCCGGCAACTGGCGTTGTTCATGCAGGATTACGATCTGATCCTCACGCCAGTCTTGACCCGTGAGCCGGCACCGATTGGCGAGTTGGATATCCAGGACGTGTGCCTGAGCCTTGATCAATTGATCGAGCGCTACCACAGCTACTCGCCCTTTACGGCCTTGTTCAATGCCAGCGGACAACCGGCGATGTCGGTGCCGTTAGGCTGGAGTGCCAGGGGGTTGCCGATGGGAGCGCATTTCGCCGGGCGCTTTGGTGAGGAAGCCACGTTGCTGGCCCTGGCAGCGCAACTGGAGCGGGCCCAGCCGTGGCGGGGGCGGATGCCGGCGGTGAATGCTTGTTGGTGAGCATGACTGGCTAGAAGCGGAGCTGGTTGGCGGTGTCCGCCACGACGGGGCGGGCATCGACAATTTTTTGCAAGACGGTTCGTGCCCTTTCGGGGTGGCTACAACCCGCGATGTAGAGCGGTTGTTCTGTCACGAAATACTATGAAGGCACAAGACCAAGGCAATAATTTCAAATCAATATCAAAAAGCCATATTGACCCATTGTCCTACAATCAGTAACCTTTGCTGAATGTTTCAAGGACTGAAAATATGACTGACGGATTAGTTGCGCCTGCTCGCCTGTGCCTGATAGAAAAATTCCTCTCTTGCCCATCTTCTCGCCTGACCACGGTCTTGGCGCAGGATGCCGCTGTCTCCTTGAAACAGTCCGAAATGCTCGCCCGGGTGGCTTGTGCACGTCAGGTCTTGCGCCAGAGTGCCTTGGCGCCTGAACAGATAGTTGCCATTGCCCTGTCTTCCAGCGTTGAAGTGCTGGTCATGGTGCTCGCATGCTGGGCCGAGGGGTTGGCGATTGCCTTGCTGCCGCACGAATTGCCCCACGAAAGCAAACGCGAAGGGGCAGGAATAGAAGCGATGTTGGCATTGCTCGATCCGGCCTTGATCCTTACTTCTGAGCACATCGCGCAGCAGCTTGCGCCAGCGTGGTCGGAGCGGGTCTTGACGGACGTTGCCCTGGTCGAACGTATGCAGGCCGTGGAAACGCCAGTCGATGAGCCGGTGCTCAGCCGTCCCGAAAGCCTCGCGATCCTGCAGTTTACCTCCGGCAGTACCGGCGCGCCGAAAGCGGTCTGCATCACCCAGGCCATGCTTAGTGCCAACTGCCAGGCGATCGCCGAACGCGTGGCCGTCGCAGCGGCGGATCGCATGGTGAGCTGGTTGCCCCTGCATCATGACATGGGGCTTTCTGCCCTGACCCTGGCCTGGTGGTGCTCCATCGACCTGGTGTTGATGCCCACCAGTGAATTCAGCCGTCAGCCCATGGCCTGGCTTCATGCGCTGTCGCGCTACAAAGGCACTTTGTCACCGGCGCCGACCTCGGCCTTCGCGTTGCTCGGCCGTCTGGCGGGGCGCCTGCGCGACGGCGATATGGACCTGTCCCATTGGCGCTACGCATGGGTCGGTGCCGAACCGGTTTTCCACGCGCATCTTCGCCAGTTCGAAGCGGCCTTCAGCGCCTATGGCCTGCAAGCTGGGGTACTGCAACCAGCCTACGGCATGGCAGAAGCCGTGGTGGCCGTATCCCTCAATGCGCCAGGCCAGGCGTTGCGCGTGCGCTGGCTGGATACCCAGAGCCTGCATGCCGACGGTGTGGTCCGCGAGCAACCTGAAGGTGCGCCCGGCGCCGCGGCCTATCTGGGCAACGGCGTCGCGGTCGGTGACGTCGAATTGCGGGTGGTGGACGAACACGGCCTGGAGGTGAGCGAAGGCCTGCTGGGCAGTCTGCAGATTCGTGGCAGCAGCGTGATTCGCCGGTACTTGAAGATGGAGCCCGTACGCCCGCAGGCCAGCGATTGGTACGACACGGGTGACCTGGGCTTCATGCTGGGTGCCGAGGTCTACATTACCGGCAGGACCAAGGACCTGATTACCCGTGCGGGAGTGAACGTCAGCCCGCATATCGTCGAATGGTCGCTGGAGCATGGACTGGGTCTTGCGGCAGGTTCTGTCGCGGCGTTTTCCTGCATTGACAGTCGGCATGTCAAAGAGAGCGTCGTGGTGGTGATCGCCGTCAATGCGTTGGGCAATCGTGACCTGGAGGAACTGCGTCGCGAAGTCGCCCGGACAGTGGCGCGTCATGCCGGCGTTCAAGTCGACGACCTGGTGTTGATCCGTCGCGCCGATTTCCCCAAGACCACCAGCGGCAAGATCCAGCGCCAGGCGCTGAGTCGGTTGTACCTGAGTGGCAAATTGAAACCCGCAGCGGTCGCTACAGACGCTGTATCCGCCTGATCCTTCCCTAGCAGCACGGATTGCATACGTGCAAGGAGCACCTGTGTTTGATGTTATTTGCCAGACCATCCACCGCCTCTCGACGCAAGGCATTCTGCCGGCCCACCTCAATGGCTACCCATTGAAGGCCAGCGACACGCTGTTGGACCTGGGGCTCGACTCGATGGGCCAGTTGACGCTGCTGTCGGAGCTTCGGGGACAACTGTCGGCGGATTTTTCCGCGTCTCTGATCGACGCAATGACCACCCTCCAGGAGTTGGCGCAGTTGCTCGAAAACGCCAGCACATTCGAGTTGTCTGCCGCGGTCTGAAGGGGCAAAAGCATGTCCAACACCATCTCTGACAAGGCAGCGTGGTTCGTCAGTGCGCGAGCCGACACGCTGGCGATCCTGATTGGCGGTCCGCTTATTTCGGTGGCGCTGCTGCTGGCTATCATGCAGGGCCCGGCGTTCCTGATCGGTGCGTTGCTGTTCGCACTGTTCCTGGACATTCCCCATGTGTTGCACACCCACGTCCGGTTGTTCGCCGAACCGCTTGAATACCAGCGCCACAAGGTGCGCTTCTGGGCGAGCCTGCTCCTGATCTCGGTGGTTTGCGTCGGGTTGTATGCGATGAATGCCTTGCCCTGGCTGGTCGCAATCTGGGTGTACTGGCAGCCCTACCATGTGTGCAAGCAACACTTCGGTGTGGCCGCGCTCTATGCGAAGAAGGCCGGGTACCGGCATTCGACCCAGCCGGTTCGCGACATGGTGCTGGCGGGCTTCGCAGCTCCTTTGATGTACCGCATCACCCATGGCGGATTCCACTTCGGCGACTACCAGCTGTTCGGGCAGGCGCTGCCGTTCGCCAATATTTCCATCCCGACACCGGCGCTCGATCCGTACTGGGCCTGGCTCGCCTACGGGATATTTGCGCTCATGACCGTGAAGTTCATCGTGGCCGAGTGGGCCCATCGGCAACAGGGGGAAGGCATGCCCCGTTTTGTGCTGGTGATGCTGGCGGTGTCGTTGGGGCTGTACAACACCGCGTACCTGCTGGTGGATGACCTGTATGCGCTGATTCTGATCGGCACCAGCATCCATGCCTTGCAATACCACCTGGTCTGCACCTCGACGGTCCTGGCGGGCCTGCGCAGAACCCAGGCGCAGCCAACACCCTCCGGTGCGGTGGGGGTGGCCCATGGCTGGGTAAGGCGCATGGGCGCCAGGCCCTGGGTCTGGCTGAGTACCCTGGGTCTGGCCAGTCTGCTGGTCCTGAGCCTGGAACTGCCCTCGGTTGGATTGGTACCCCTGATCGTCGTTCTTCATCACTTCTACCTGGACGGTGTCATTTGGAAACGTCGATGAAGACTGTCCCCGAGCGGGAGGGGCGAGCGTTTATCGCGGCGTTGCGCCCATTGATCGAGGACTTGCGGCGCCATCACGGGTGGCGTTACCGCCTGGATTTCGGGGTGAGCATCGCGCTGTTCTGGACCGCCTTGTCATTGCTGGAAGTCAGCCGCTTTCCGACGTGGCTGGCGCTCTATTCGGTGGCGGTGTTCACCTTGTATCGGTCGGCCATGTTCATCCACGAACTGGTCCATATGCCTCGGCGAGCAGTACCGGGATTCAACCTGATGTGGAACCTGGCCTGTGGGATTCCACTGCTGTTGCCGTCGTTTCTGTACCTGAGCCACATGGACCACCACACGCTGACGCGATACGGCACCCGACAGGATCCGGAGTACCTGCCGTTTCAACGACAGTTTGGCCGCAGCCTGTTCACCCTGCTGGTGGGCACGCTCCTGACGCCGCTGTTGCTGTTGGTGCGATTTGCCCTGGTCGGGCCGCTGTCATGGTGCATTCCGTCGCTACGCCGGGTGGTGATCGAGCGCTACAGCGCCGTCACCCTGCATGCGGCCTATCGAAACAGCGCCGCACGGTTCGGTGCTTCACCGGGATACAACCGCCTGCTCGAGGGGCTGACCAGCCTGTATGCCTGGGGGCTGATCCTGATGGCGGGGACCGAATGGTTGCCCTGGTCCCGTATCGGCCTGTTCCTGGCTGTCATCTATGGGGTGCTGGGGATCAACATGTTCCGCACCTGCCTGGCCCATCGCTATGCCTCCAGCGGTCAGCCAGTGTCCCTGCAGTGGCAACTGAGCGATTCCTCGACCCATGCCGTCCAGGGGCGATGGCTGGAATTGTTCGAGCCCCTGAGCCAGCGTTATCACGCGCTTCATCATTTGTTCCCGGCGTTGCCCTATCACGCCATGCGGCCTGCCCATGAACGCATCGTGGCGGCCCAAGGCATGGCGGCAGATCTCTATCGGCAGACCTGCGGCCATTCATCCTCCGTTTCCACGCCTTATTCCACCGAGAATCCGTCATGAGTCGCTGGCAGCAAATCAGTCCATTTGAGCAATACGTGAACCCCGAGATTGGTGAGCTGATTCGCCGGGTCGGGCTCGATAAGACCTTCGTCCGAGGCGAAGGCTGCTATCTGTACGACGAAGAAGGCCGTGACTACCTGGACTTTCTCGGTGCTTACGGTGCGTTGCCGTTCGGTCACAGCCCGGACGAGTTGCTGGCGGAGCTGGCCAGTTTCCAGCAGACCCGGGAACCGATCTTCGTCCAGCCGTCGAGCCTCGCCGCAAGCGGGCTGCTGGCGCAACGGCTGCTTGCCATCGCACCGGGTCAGTACCGCAGCGTGACCTTCCAGAACAGTGGCGCGGAGACAGTCGAGGCTGCTCTCAAGGCGTGTCTGATCAAGACCGGACGCAAACGTATTCTGTCGACGTATCACAGTTTCCACGGCAAGACCCTGGGGGCGCTCTCTGCCACCGGCTCGGACAAATACCAGGCGGGATTCCAGGCCCCATTGCCGGGTTTCGACTTTGTCGACTACGGCGATATCCACGCCCTTGAGACCCAGCTGCAGCAATATCCGGGCGCCTATGCGGCGGTCATTGTCGAACCGGTTCAGGGGGAGGGCGGCATCAACCTGCCGCCGGCCGATTACCTGCGGCAAGTCCGGGCAGCCTGTGACCGCAGCGGCACATTGCTGATTATCGATGAGGTGCAGACCGGACTGGGGCGTACCGGAAGCCTGTTCGCCAGTACCGGTGTGCAAGCCGATTGCTTGCTGCTCGCCAAGGCCCTGGGTGGCGGCGTCATGCCCATCGGTGCGTGTCTATTGAGCGAGAACGCCTACAGCGCGGACTTCCAGAACAAGCATTCGTCCACTTTCGGCGGCAACACGCTGGCCTGTCGCATCGGCCTGAAAGTGCTGGATCTGCTGCACGAGCGCCAGGGCCTGTTGGACAACGTGCGTGAAAACGGACAGTACCTGCTTGAACAGCTCAAGGCCCTGGCAGCACGACACCCCTCGTTCATCAAGGAAGTGCGTGGCACAGGTTATCTGATTGGCATCGAGTTCCAGCTTGATCGCAGCCACTATCCGCAATTCCACGGTGGCTTCACTGGCATCATGGGCGAGCAGGAGAGCCTGGTGCCGATCCTGGCCAGTTATCTGCTCAACGTCGAAGGCATACGCGTGGCGCCGACACTCAATGGCGCCAACGTGATGCGTGTTGAACCGCCGTTGATTGCCGGCCGTGCCGAATGTGAGCGGTTCATCCAGGCCCTGGCCCGGACCCTGCAATGGGTCGAGGACGGGCGCACAGGCACGCTGCTGGCGCACCTGCTGGACGCAGAACCCAGCCCTGCGGGGCCAGCCGGGCAAGCCAGGCACGGGGTGGACTTCAGCGAGCCGGTGGCGGAGAACCACTTCGCGTTCGTCCTCCATCCGCTGGAGCTGTCGAACTATGCCGAGTTCGATGAAAGCCTCAGCCACTACTCGCAGTCATCGTTGCAGCTGCTGGAACAGCGCTTGAACCCGCTGCTCGATCCATTCTTCGTCTCCACGGTAACGCTGACATCGCCCGCCACGGGCCGCACGGTCACGGGCGACTTCATCATGGTGCCGCGTTCGGCGGCCCAGCTTGCCGAGATGCCCGTGGAGGAGTCGTGTGCGGTGATTGGCCAGGCCATCGACATGGCGCGGCAGCGCGGCGCCACCCTGGTGGGATTGGGCGGGCACACTTCGATTGTGACGGGAGGAGGGATGCGCCTGCTGGATAAAGGCGTGGCCCTGACCACCGGCAACAGCTACACCCTGCTGACGGCGGTAGAAGCCGCCTGTCGCGCGGTGCGCATGACCGGGCGACGGATGCAGGACATGCGCGTCGCCGTCGTCGGTGCGACGGGCAGCATCGGTTCGGCCATCGCACGGTTGATCGTGGCGCAGGCCGGCCAGGTCACCCTGGTGGGCAACCCCAAGAGCGCACGCTTCAACACCCCGCGTTTCGCTTCAGTGATCAACCAGCTCGTGGCCTACAGCGCGCAGGCGACGGCGGCACCGGGTAGCGTGCTGGCGCATATCGCGCAGCGCCTGGACGAGCAGGACAGTGCCAGCCTCGGCTCGCTGCTCCTGGAGGAAAACGGTCGCCACACGGCGTTGCGCTGGAGCAACGATGTCCAGCAGTCGCTGGCCGACGCCGATCTGGTGTTGATCGCGACCAACAGTGCCGAACGGTTCATCAGCGCGGACGATATCGCCGCCGATGCCATCCTGTGCGACATCTCCAGGCCGGCCAATGTCAGCCAGGACATCGCCATTCGCCGCCCGGACGTGCTGGTGCTCGATGGGGGCATTGTCGAAATGCCCGGCGACGCCCGACTCGGCTCGCGCTACGGCATCCCCGACGACCTGGCTTACGCCTGCATGGCCGAAACCATGATGCTCGCCCTGGAAGGCCTCTCCCGGCATACCAGCCTCGGCCTGGACCTGAGCAACGATGACCTGGAACTGGTCCAGGCGTTGTCCAGCCGCCATGGGTTCAAGCTTGCCGGCTTCCGCAGTTTCGACAAAGCCCTCGACCCTGTCGCCTGGCAGCGATACGCCGAGCGTTTCAATCTTGCCACCGCCGAACCTATCTGACCGAGGAAGCCCGAATGCCGGTATTGGAAAAAACCACGCTGATCAAGGGGCGTAGTTGTGCGGAGGTCTTCGATTTCTGCATGGAGGGGGTCAATTTCCCGAAGATTTTCCCTGAGCGCGTCACCCCGCTGGGCAACATCGACATCGCCGATCTACGGATCGCCCAGGGGCGCCAGTTCCGTTTCCGGCACTGGATGTTCGGGTTCATCCCGGCCAACTGGACCGTGGGCATTCGCGAGGTCAAGGAAAATGAATACTTCATCGACGAGATGATCAAGGGGCCGTTGAGTGCCTTCCGGCACGAGCATCGGGTCGCAGCGGCGGCCGGCGGCACGCTCTATACCGATCGGGTCACTTACAGGGCGATAGGGGGAGCATTACTGGAGCGGTTGTTTGTGGATGCCTACATGGACCGTATCTTCGAAGCCCGTCATCGCAATATGCAACAACTACTGGACGCCTCATGATCTCGATTGAAGTAGTGAACACAGCCAAGCGCCTGAAGCAGTTCATCGAACTGCCTTTCCGCTTGTACGCCGACGATCCGAAGTGGGTGGCGCCCCTGCGCAGCGACATGAAGCGCATCCTGTCGCCACGCCACAACCCGTTCTTTCGCGAAGCGCAGATCGAGCATTTCCTGGCGGTGGACGGACAGGGCCAGGCGCAAGGCCGGATAAGCGTGAGCATCCATGCCGAGTACAACCAGCGTTTCGGCGACGAGCATGTGTTCTTCGGCTTTTTTGAGGTGACCCCTGACCCTGCCGTTGCGCGAGCCTTGTTCGAAGCGGTTGCCAATTGGGCCCGGGCTCGCGGCAAGTCCAGGTTACTGGGGCCTTACAGCTACACCTCGACCCAGGACGCCGCGCTGCTGCTGGAAGACCTGGACGGGCGTCCCCCGACGCTGCTGCAAACCTATAACCCGCTCTGGTATGCCGAGACCCTCAAGCAGGTAGGGTTCGACCTGGCGTTCACTTTCAGCACCTACGGTGTCGATGCCGAGCAGTATCGTGCGCGACGCAAGGCCAGCCGCAGCGAAAAAGTGCTGCCCGGCAGCCAGTTCAGTGTGCGCACGGCGACGCGTGCGGACCTCAAGTCCAATCTGGAAGAGATTCGCTGCCTGTTCAACAGCGCCTTTGCCGAAAACTACGAAGTCGCGCCGATCTCCCAGCCCAGCTTCAAGTTTCATATCGACAGCGTGAAAGCCTTCATCGACCTGGAGGGGATCAAGCTGATCGAGCTCGACGGCCGAGCGGTGGCGTTCTTTGTGATTTTGCCGGATCTGAACCAGATACTGAGCCAGCTCAAGGGCCACTTTGGTTTGTTCGATCTATTCAAGTTGGGGCGCTACAAGCGCAGCGTCAATGGGGCGGTCATTGCCTTGATCGGCGCCGATCCGTCGGTACAGGGGCGCGGTCTCGGGCGGTTGATCGGTGATGAAATCGTCCGTTATGCCGAACCGCGTTTCGATCGGGTGGACACCATGTGGATCGACGACCGCAACCCATCCAGCTACGTGCTGGCGCGCAATGTCGGGATGCGCCGGACCAAGCGCTATGGTGTTTTCGGACTCGATCTGGCTGAAGCAGCGCTCTGAACTGGAGTTGTAGACGAAATGGATATCCCTTTGATTTCCTTGAGTGGGCTGAAAAAATTCTACCCCAGCGGCGATGAGCGCAGCCTGGTGCTCAACAGCATCAACCTGGACATTTCCCGCGCCAGCATGACAGTGATCCGGGGTATATCCGGATCGGGCAAAACCACGCTTCTCAATATACTCGGCGGCTTGGACCGGGCCGATGAGGGCCAGGTGCGCGTGGGAGACGCGAGCCTGGACAGCATGGACTTCAAAGCCTTGACCCGGTTCCGGGCCGAGCGCGTGGGCTTCATCTTCCAGTTTCACAACCTGATCCCGACGTTGACGGTCAAGGAAAACGTGTTGACCGGGCTTGAGCCGATCCGTTCGGTCACGCCACGGGACCATGCGCGTGCCGAGGAGTACCTGCGTAAAGTCGGGCTGCATGAGCACGCCGAAAAATTCCCCTCCAAGCTGTCGGGCGGCCAGCAGCAGCGGGTGGCAATCGCGAGGGCGCTGATCAAGGAACCGCAATTGATTCTTGCGGACGAGCCCACTGGCAGCCTGGATGAAGAGACCGGGATGCGGGTGTTCGAACTGTTGCGCCAGATGCAGGCAGAGAAACAGATCACCGTGGTGATCGTCACGCACAACCCCGGGCTGGGGCAACATGCCGATCATGTCTACGAGATGCGCTCGGGCAATCTGCACAGGGCCGACTCATGAACATGCTGGTACGGCATGTGCTTCGCTCGGTTCTGGTGATTCGCTATCGGTTGCTGACCATTGCGCTGATCTGTGCCTCGACCTTTGGCGTGCTGGTGGGCGCCTACTCGGCCATCGACAGTTTGTTCAGCACCGTCGAGGACATCCAGTCCAATGCCGCCATGGCGGAGTTGGAGGTGATCTTTGCCCCCGATGACCTGATCAACCTGCCGGCGTTCGATGACATCGACGGCGTGACCGCCATTCATCATCGGTTATTGATGCCCGGGCTGGCTCCCCTTGGCGGTGAGCAGCCGGTCGCTGGATTGATGGTCAGTGCACCCGCGCAGGACTTCCTGGCGGTCAACCGCTTGAAGGTTTTGCAGGGACGCCTGCCCGATGCCATGGAGACCACCGGGATCGCTCTGGAGCGAAACTGCGCGCAGTTCCATGGCAAGGGCGTGGGGGATCGCTTCAACTTCACCGCGGGGCGGGCCGAGTACCCGGTGGAGGTGGTCGGGATTGTCGAAAGTCCCGAATACCTGGTTGCGCCCCTCAACCCCAGCGTCTATGTACCCAGCAACGGTTCGCTGTGCGTGTTGTTCGCCGACCAGGCGCTGATGCACCAGCAGTTGGGTTTTTCGGCGATCAACAGCCTGTTGTTCAGCCTGTCGCCGGACGCGTCGCTCACGCAGGTCAAGCAGCGCATCACCGAGCGCGCGCAGTCACGCCTGGCGGTGGATTATGTGTTGCCACGCCAGGAGCAGTTCAGCCAGAAGTTCCTTGAACTGGACCTCAACACCTTCAAGGTTTTCCTGCCTACAGTGGTGCTGATTTTTGCGCTGTCGTCGACCCTGGTGGTGTTCTTCCTCATGTATCAGTGGGCCAAGGAAGAGCGGCCGCTGATCGCCATGTTCCTGACACTGGGCTATAGCCGTCGACAGGTAGCCTGTGCCTACGGCTTGCCGGCACTGATGTTGATTGCACTGGCGTTGGTCCTGGGCTGTGGCTTTGCGCTGTTCGACATGTATGCGTTCGGCTTGAACTACGCGCGAGCCATCGGCATGCCCGAGCCACAACTGATGTTCAAGCCACCTTATCTGTGGCGAGCCGGCCTGTTGCTGTGCGGCACCGTTGCACTGGGCATGTACCTGCCCATGCGTTCCATCCTCAGCATCACACCCATGGACGCCCTGCGTGATGTCGGCGCCGGTCAGGAGCAAACCCTGGCGCTGCGCATGGTGGCTTGCCTGCGGCACATTGGCGGACCTTTCTGGTTCCGCTATTCGTTACGCAACTTGCTGCGCAGTTGGCGCATCAGTCTGGTGACGGTCCTGGCCATGTCAGCGAGTATCGCGATCACCATCGCGTTCTACATTTCCCTGACGTCGATGGAACGCACCGCCATCAGCAACGTCGAGCGTGACAACTGGAGCCGCGTGGTGGACCTGGACGTGGCCTGGTGGGACGAGGACATCGCCCGTCTCAATGGCCTGGCGCCAGGCAGTCGCTGGTCGACCTTCGTCAAGGGCGGTGCCCAGGTCAGCGGCCAGGGGCAGTTGGACAACGCCAGTCTGCTGGGTATCGAACCGGCGGACGGCGTGCGTCATGTGAACCTCATGGAAGGCCGGATGCTGTTGGACGGCGACCTTGAAGCTTTGGTGATCGAGCGCCGTATCGCTATCGCACAGGGTGTGGGTCCGGGAGACCGGCTGACCCTCAAGGTGCGCGGCAATCTCTATCCGGCCAAGGTTGTCGGGGTGTTTTCCGGGGCGCTGCCGGGCGAAATCATTACCACTCGACGCTTCGCCCAGCGCATGTTGGCCCTCGATGAGCAATTCACCGGCGCCTACCTGATCGATGCGGGAAGCAGCGGCCTGGACGACGCCGCGATCTATGCCTTGCCGGGCGTGGTGCGAGTAACGTCCAAGCAGAACATTGTCGCTTCCATTCTCGAAATCAGCTCGCACATCTGGGTGATCATCCATATCTCGGCGTTGATGAGCATCGCCATCGCCCTGTTGTTTGCCATCACCAGCATGAACTTCAGCATCGTGGGGCGGCGCGGTGAGTACGGTGTGCTGCGGATCCTCGGTTTCAGCGACCGCAGCGTGTCGCTGATCATGCTCTGTGAAACCCTGAGCATCGCCGTGGTCGCTGGCATTGTCGCCATCCCCCTGGGGTATGGCCTTGGCGCCGTCCTCAACCATCGCTTGACCGATGTCTGGTTCAAGATCAACACCGACCCTGCCTTCAGCGATTTCTGGCGAGTCATCCTGCCGGCGTTGGTGATCATTCCCTTTGCGGCGATGCCTGCCATTCGCCACGTATTCCGCATCCCGGCGGTTGACACTCTCAAGCTCAGGAACTTCGGATGAACCACAAGCTGCCTATTACTTTTTCCCTGTTGATGATGTGCATCGGGTCAGCCCATGCCGACGATGCGCTTTCAGTCATGCGCGATTCCGATCGCCGCATGAAAGCGGCGGACGAAAGGGTCGATTACCGCATGGAGTTGCTGGAAGGCGAGCGCTTGACGTTCACCCGCCAGCTCAGCCGCCTGGACAAGCGAATGAGCGATCGCACGGGGACCTTGGTGCGCTTTACCGCTCCGGCAGCCGTGAAGAACGTTGCGCTGCTGATCGAAGACAGTGGCAAGGCCATCAACGATATCTGGTCCTACACCCCATCGACCAAAAGCCTGCGGCGCCTGGCGGGCTCGCAAAAGCAGAATTGGTTCATGGGCACGGACTTCACCTACGAGGATTTCGAAGACTACAAGCTGGACAGCTATCAGTTCACCAGCCTGGCGTCTCCCGAGCCTTGCCTGAGTTGGCCGGCCTGTCGGCGTATCGAGGCGAAGGCAAAAAGCGAAGAGGCGGACGTGTCCGGTTATTCGCGCAAGGTCTACTACCTCGAAGAGGCCAGTCGCTACCCGGTGCAGGTGGACTATTTCGATCGCCAGGGCGTGCTGGTCAAACAGCTCAAGACCGAGGGCCTGCAAGTCGTCGATGGCTTCAGCAGGCCGACGGTGCAGACCATGCACAACCTGGCTGCGAACAAGAGCACGCGCCTGATCGTCGAGAAGGTCAGCATCAATCTCGGCGTCGCTGACGCTGAGTTCACCCAACGTGCATTGCGCACTGAACACTGATCCCGGGTAGTCATTTATGTCGACGCAATCGCTGCAAGCACTGGTATTGGATCTACTGGCCAGCACCCTGGAACTGGATATCACGGAGATGGACGTCCAACTGAGCGTGGAAGAGCTGGGGCTCGACTCGCTGGACGTGTTGAAGCTGACTTACGCGATTGAAAAGCGCTTTGGCGTCAATCTCTCTGCCTACAGCCATACCGACATCAGTTCAGTGCATCGCCTGGTGGAAATATTGGCCGAACAGTTGTCCACCCAGCGAGCCGTTTCGTGAACGCCGTTGTCATCACCGGCGTCGGCTGTGTTTCGCCTTTCGGCGTCGGCCGCCAGGCTTTATGGGACGGTCTGGCCCAGGGACGTGGTGCCATTGGCCCGGTGCCCAGTCTGAGCGAGGCGGTCGGTGCGGCCTGCAACGCCGGCGCGGCGCCCGAAGACGCCCTGGTCGGGCGGTTCAGTGCCAACGAGTTGCTGCTGTTGGACCGTGCCAGCCAGTTCGCCTTGCTGGCCGCCGCCGAGGCCGCGGACATGGCCGCGATCGACCTGGCACAGGTTGATCCGACGCGCTGTGCGGTTTACATGGGCACGGCGGTGGGTGGCAGCGAGTCGCTGCACAGCGCTTACCTGGATCTGTATCAGGCCCGCAGTTCCACCCTGGCGCCCTGGACCGTGCCACGGGTCATGGCGAACGCCGCCGCCAGCCACTTGAGCCTCAAGTACGGCTTCAAAGGGCCCGCCCTGACGATCAGCACGGCATGCGCGTCTTCGACCCAGGCGATTGGCGAGGCTTATCGCCTCCTGCGCCACGGTGATGCCGACCTGGTCATGGCGGGGGGCACGGATGCCTGTCTCAACGCGCTGGTGTGGAAAGCCTGGGAGGCCTTGCGCGCGATGGCCCCGGATACCTGCCGACCGTTCTCTTCCGGTCGCCGGGGCATGGTGCTGGGGGAGGGCGGCGGTGTCCTGGTCATGGAAACCCTGGCTCACGCCCAGGCCCGGGGGGCACCGATCCTGGCCCAGGTATTGGGCTATGGCGTCAACAGCGACGCCGGCGACTTGCTCAAGCCTTCTGTGGACGGCCCGGCACAGGCGATGCGCCAGGCCATTGCGGACAGCCGGCTGCCCGCCGAGACGTTCGGCTATATCAACGCCCATGGAACCGGCACGTTGCTCAACGACCGTTGCGAGACCGCGGCGATCAAGCAGGTTTTTGGCAGCCACGCATCGCAGCTGTGCGTCTCCTCGGTGAAATCGGCCATCGGTCACCTGATGGGAGCTGCGGGTGTGGTGGAGTTGATTGGCGGCCTGATGGGCTCGATGCATGGGCAGATTCCCGGCACCCTCAACTACCTGGGCCGCGATGCGGAATGTGACCTGGATTATGTGACCGAGGGCACACGCCAGGCGAATGTCCAGGCCTGGCTGAAAAACTCCTTCGCGTTTGGGGGGCTCAACGTTTCCTTGGCGCTGGCCACGGGGTCGCGTCGATGATTCTGGTCACGGGAGCCAGTGGGTGCCTGGGCAGTCATATCGTGCGCAGGTTGCTGGCGCAGGGGGAGACCGTGGCGGTGCTGGTGCTGCCAGAGGACCCGGCTCCGGCGCTGGCGGGCCTGCGTGAACGCCTGGACTGGCGTGAGGGCGATCTGCTGGTTCCGGCCAGCCTTGCCCCGGCACTCCGTGGCGTTACCAGGATCTATCACGCCGCCGGCCTGGCCTTGCCCTATGAGAGCGAGCGCCAACGGATGTTCGCGGTGAATGTGCAGGGAACGGTCAATTTATTGCAGGCCGCCCGCACTGCCGGTGTCGGCCGCATCCTGCATGTGTCGTCCATTGCCGCCGTGGGCTACCCGGCCCGGCAAGCGGATGAAACCATGGCCTATAACGGCGACGCGTTTCGCCTGGCCTATATGCACAGCAAGCGTGAGGCCGAGGAACAGGTACGCCGTTTCTGCGCCGAAGGCATGGACATCGTGATTGCCTGCCCGTCGGCGGTCATTGCCTCCCACTGCGATGTGCTGCACGGCTGGGGCAAGGTCATGCTCGATCTCCAGTACCGGCGTCTGCCGTTCATTCCGCCCGGCGGCATCGCCGTTATCGGTGCGCGGGACCTGGTCGAGGGGCTGCAGGCCGTCATGGACCGCGGGCAGCGTGGCGAGCGCTACATCCTCAGCGCCCACAACACCAGTTACCGCGAGCTCTTCAGCTGCATGGCGGATGCGCTGAGCGTCAAGGCGCCACGCTGGCGACCCCGGTCACTGGCTTGGATCGTCGCCTTGCTGCGCCCGTTGGATCTGCTGATTGGCCGGGTCCCGCTGCGGCTATCGGCTGACGTGGTGGCCTTGTTGGGCCGACAGGTCCATTACCGAACCGACAAGGCCCGGCAGCAATTGGGTTTTGTTCCCAGCCAGTCGCTGGAAGATCTGGTGCACGAGACGGCCCATTGGTTGACCCGTCTACAGGAGCGTGAGCGTTGAACGAAAGGATGATGCCCGAGGTGGGTGTCCTGGCCGATACACCGGCGGTGGTGCAGTTGAATGCCTGGCTGCGGAACTGGGCCAGGCGCCTGGATTTTCGCTTGGTGGACGAGCGCCGTTGCCTGCCGCCGCATTGGGTACTGGCGTTGGGCAACAAAGGCTTGCTGGGCATGCAGGTGGCCGAACGCGACGGTGGCCTGTTGGGGTTATCGAATTTCGAACTGCTGCGGGTTCAGCGTCAGTTGGGAGCGATTGACCTGACGCTGGCCTTTTTCGTGGGGCTCAACAACGGGCTGGGCATTCGACCGATCCAGCGTTTTGGCTCGCCGGCCATGAAAGAGCGCTATTTGCCGCAATTGGCCAGCGGACGAATACTCGCCGCGTTTGCGTTGACCGAACACGGCGCGGGCTCCAATCCTCTCGGCCTGTCGGCGACGGCCCGGCGCGAGAGGGAGGGGTTCAGGGTGGACGGCACCAAGTCCTGGTCGGGGTCAGCCGCCTGGGCTGGGGTGATCTCGGTATTCACCCGGCATCTCGATGAACAGGGGCGCGACTGCGGTTTCGTCGGCTTGTGTCTGGATGCCGAGCAACCAGGCATGCGTCAGGGCAGCGAGGCGCTGACCCTGGGGCTTAAAGGTATGGTGCAGAATCAAGTGCATTTCGACGCCGCGCTGGTGGGCGCGGACCGGGTGCTGGGCAGTCCGTTCGCCGGCATGGCCGTGGCCAGCGACACCATGGCCTATGGGCGCCTGGGCATCGCGGCCACTTGTGTCGGCGGGCTATGGCGGTGTCTGCAACTGATGATGCGTTACAGCACCCGGCGCAGTTTGGGCAGTCACCGGCTTTGGGACCACCAGCACACGCAACGGGTCGTGGACGATGCGCTGTGTGCCGCGACCGCGATTGGCGGTTGGGTCGACGATCTCGCGCTTCGCCTGGATCAGGGCTTGCCCGAGGCGCCGCCGCAGGTACTGGCCGCGGTCAAATGGGTGGCCAGCGAGATGCTCGGTGAAGTCAGTGACGCCGCCTTGCAGATGCTCGGTGCTCGGGGGTACTGCGACAATAATCCCATTGGCCAGCTATGGCGCGATGCGCGCATTACCCGCCTGTTCGAAGGACCGTCGGAAACACTGGCGACCTTTATCGGCCAACGGATACAGGAGCAGCCCGTCACGACGCTTGACTACCTGGAGCAGACAACGCCCGGAAAGATCGCCGCCCAGCGACTTCGGCAATGGCTGGCCGACGCGGGCCCGATGGAACGCTTATCGGCTGGCACGCTCCGCCTGGGGGAATGCGTGGCTTGGCTGATGCTCTACGCCCAGCCGTTGGATGAGTCATCCAGGCGATGGGTCGAGTTCCGCCTGGAACAGGCGCTGCACACCTGGGAGCGGGCCCGCTCACCGGTGCGGGCAATGCCTGGACTGGCCGAGTGGATCAATGCCAACGCAGGCCTGTGCGATGAGCCCCAGCCCGGTGAAGACAGCACCATCGATCCTCTGCTCATGTCACGGGAGGGCCTATGAAGCGCACCGCATTGAAGGCCGGGTTGGCGATGAGTTTGCTCAGCGGCGCCTGCCAGGGCGCCTCGCTGGAGGCCTTGGATATCAGTGGCCGCCTGGAAACCCGCCAAGCACTGACGCGCGAGGGCGAATGGGGCCTCAACGAGTATTCAGCTCTGCTGGGTGGCAGTTGGCAGGATGATTCGGGCTGGCGGTACAAGGTGCAAGTCCGGGCGTTGCAGGAAAACCAACTCGACGGCGACTATCACGAAGTGGAACCTCGTGAGTTGTTCGCCGAGTATCAGGGCGACCGTTGCACCAATACGTTGGGTGTACAACAAGTGGTCTGGGGCAGTGCCGATCGCCTGAGGGTCCTGGATGTGATTCATGCGTTCGACCGACGCGAAGGTTATTTTGGCGACTATGTCCAACAGCGTCGGCCACTGGCGATGCTCAACAGCGAGTGTTCGGTGTTCGAGGATCAATCGCTACAACTGCTGGTGATTCCGCAGACGCGCAAGGACCTGCTGCCCGATGCCGGTTCCCGTTTCGCCGAACCGACTGTCGAGAATGCCTTGGCGGGCATTCCCCGGACAGAGGCGGACGACCCGGACTGGCGTAAGCCCGCCGACTGGACACCGGCCCTGAAGTGGAGCGGCAACCTTCAGGGCATCGACTATTCATTGAATGCCTGGCATGGATGGCAAACGGAGGAGAGCTACACCGCCCGCTTGTCCCAGGCCGGCCTGAGTTACCGTGAGTCCCTGAAACGCCGTACCCTGTTCGGTGGTTCGTTCGCCATGCCGATCGGCCCCGTGGTGTTCAAGGGAGAGGCGGCATTGGTTCCCGACGCGTATCGCTACTCGAGGGCGCCGACGGGTGTGCTGGAACTTGAAAAGAACCGCCAGCAACAGTTGTTGTTGGGGGTCGATTATCTGAGCGGCGACTGGTTCTTCGGCATGCAGTACTACAACCTCTGGAAGGACGAGGTGAAGGACGCCGTCGATCAGGACCGCTCTGAAATAGTCAGCCTGGCGATCCGGCGGGAGATGTGGCAGGGCCGGCTTTACCTGACGGGCTATTTGGCCCAGGACCTGCGCAATTCCGCACAATACGCTGCCCTGGAAATGCGTTACGACCTCGATGCCCATTGGCAGTTGCGCACCGGATTGGACCTATTCGATGGCGACCGGCAGAGCTTCGGATATTTCGACGAGCAAAGCCGGTGGGTGAATGCTGTGCGTTATTCGTTTTAGGCTGTCACCCGCAGTCGTGGCGATGACCGCGGGAGGAATTCACTTCGATACCTCTTCAAGTGGAACCACTCCCATGCGGAGCAAATAAGCTTCAAGCTCCGCTGTCCGGTCTGCGGCAAAGATTGCGCCGACATATCCGTCCGGACGGATCAGTACGCATTCGCCTGGCGTCACTTCGTAGCCATCGCGCAAGTGTCCGCAGGTATCGATGAGATCACCTTCCGGGCCGATGTGGTACACGTGCAATCCCGGTCGTGATCCCAGTGCCTCAAGCTTCACCTCGTGGGCAAGCAACGTCCAATGGGGCCCTTGAAACAACAGGAACAGCCGCGATGACTGACCCGCCGCGACTTGGATCGTGGCATCCGGGGCGCGGTCCCCGGCGCGAACTCCACCTTGGCGTTCGGGCCGTTCCCAGGCGAGCGGCGAGTCCGGGTAACCGATATCGAGTTGGTGCACCTCGCGACCGCGGCGCATTCCGCCCCGTTCCCGGGCATTGAGCAAGCGTGTCGAAAGGCCAAGCACCGACTCGGCCACCGGACGACGCTCGACCTCGTAGGTATCGAGCAATTCTTCGCTTGCCCCCTTCAACACGGCCGCCAGCTTCCAGCCCAGGTTGTAGGCGTCCTGCACGCTGGTGTTCAGCCCTTGTCCGCCAGTGGGCGGGTGTATGTGAGCGGCATCGCCAACCAGCAGCACCCGGCCCACGCGGTAACGCTCGGCCAATCGGGCATTCATTTGGTAATCCGACGCCCAGGAAACCGAGTGGACGATCAGGTCTGTACGTCCCGTGCGTTCAGCGGCGAGAGCGGTCAGCCCCTCGGCCGAGAGGTCGGCCGGTGCACTTGGCGGGATCGGCGCCTGGATCTGGAAGAGGTCGGTACCGGCGAGCGGACAGATTGCGAACATGCGCGCCATGTCGCCGTCGTTGAACTGGTGCCAGGCGTCACGCTCCAGCCCGGTCAGCACGACATCGGCAACAATGGCGCGCACGCCCAGGGTCTTGCCGGGAAAATCCACACCGAGAGCTTTTCTCACAAAGCTGCGCCCACCATCCGCACCGATCAGATAGCGGGCCCGAAGCAGTTCCTCGCCCGCCGGTCCGGCGATGCGCGCGGTAACGCCGTTGTTGTCCTGTTGGAAGCCCAGCAATTCCTGGTTGAATACCACTTGATGACCCAGCTCGTTCAACTGCTCGCGCATGATCTGTTCTGTCATGCATTGGGCAATCATCAATGGCCGTTGATAGGGTTCGGCCGGGGTTGGGTCGGCCTGCTCGGCCATGTCCGAATCGAGATAGCTGCCGTCGTCACTGTAGACGCGCTGGCGGGGGTAGGGCCCACCGGCCGCCGTCATCCGGTCGAGGATGCCCAGATCCTCGAAGATTTCCTGTGTCCGTGGTTGGATGCCCTTGCCCCGCGAGCCCGGAAACGGTGTCGCCAGCTTCTCGATCAATTGGAACGAGACGCCGCGTCGCGCCAGCTCGATGGCGAGGGTAAGGCCGGCTGTTCCGGCACCGCAGATCAAGACATCGAGCATTGGTTGATTTGTCATGGCAGCTCCAATATGTGTAGGATGCACGTAATAGGAGCCATGCTATGTCATCGATAAAAAAGGTGCAAGATACACATATTTCCGAGCAGTTGAAGGTGCTGCATGGCGCGATGATCAGTCTCGTCAGTGCAATGAACCGGCCACAGAACGACGAGAGAATGATCGAGGAGGCCGGCATCCGGCTCGACCGGGCGTT
Source organism: Pseudomonas sp. FG13 (assembly GCF_057809755.1). Taxonomy (NCBI): domain Bacteria; kingdom Pseudomonadati; phylum Pseudomonadota; class Gammaproteobacteria; order Pseudomonadales; family Pseudomonadaceae; genus Pseudomonas; species Pseudomonas sp. FG13. Next base: position 71,680 of record NZ_JBMDKO010000012.1, on the reverse strand, counting down.
GTTCTTCGTGCTTGTGGGCATTGAGCGGCTGGGGCCAATCGGTGTGGTGGATCTGGCTGAGCGTTCAGGACGCGACTACACCACCATCAGTCGTCAGATTGCCAAGCTCGAAAGCCTGGGTCTGGTGACGCGCCGTGCAAGTCCCGTCGATCGCCGCGTGCGCGAAGCAGTCATTGCGCCGGCGGGAAAGGCGATGACTGATCGCATCGACGCTGCGCGTGAGCGGATGGGGCGTGCGGTCTTCAAGGATTGGGACGTGGAGGAGTTCGAGACATTCGTCAGGCTGATGCGCAAGTTTGCCGATGGCCTGGAGAAGGAACTGTCCGTGGACGCTTGACCTGACCTCAATCAGCGTCCTGCACAGCGCCGCGGATAAGCGCCGCGAACGCTTGGGTCACTTCGTCCTTGTCATGCCGACCGCGCATCAAGGCTCCTGCAAGCGCTTCTCCTGCACCGACCAGACCGGTACAACGCCGTTCCAGTTCGGTCGCGGGCAGCGCGGTATGGGGCTTGAGCACACTGCTGAACATTTGCACGCAGTTATCCAGCAATTCCTGGAAAACCGCGGCTTTTTCATTGCTCCCCGCCAGCGCCGCACCCACCGCAAAGAACTCGTCGGTGTTGTCTGCCGCGCATTGGATATAGGCACTGGCGAGCATCTGCGCGGTTTCCTCCAGAGGCCGCTCGGTGCCTGCCATCGCGTCACGGAACGCGTTGACCCGCTCGGCATCGATCCATTTATAGAGCTCGATCAGCAGGCCCGATCGAGTGCCGAAATGATCGTAGACCACCGGCTTGGACACACCTGCGCGCACCGCAAGATGCCCCAGGGTCAAGCGGTCGGCGCCTTCCTCGCGCACGACCAGCAAGGCGGTATCCAGCAACTGTCGCCGCCGCTCGGCTTTTGAAAGCCTGCGGGTAGAAGAGGCGCCCGGGGATTCGATGTCGGTTTGCACTTCGTCGCTCCAGATAAATAAACCTACCAATGGTAGGTATCGAGGTGTATGTTCGGGATGACTCTTCCTACTAATGGTAGGTTTCGTTCCCAACGCAAGGAGAACATACCATGACTCTTGATCCTATCCTGTTCATGGGCGGTTCTGGCGCCATCGGCCATCATACTGCCCAGGCACTGCGCGCCGCCCATCCCGGCGTGCCGCTGTTGATCGGTGGCCGCGATCTCACTAAGGCCCAACGGGCCGCGGAACAGTTCGGCAACGCCCAGGGCGTGCTGATCGATGCTTCGGCAGACGACCTGGGGCTCGGTGATCGCGCTGTCAGCGGCGTGGTGGTTTTCTACATGGACCGCGCCCTTGCGGGACTGCGTTACGCCCAAAAGCGTGGCGTGCCGCACCTCAGTATATCCTCCGGCATTTTCGAGATCGCACCGGAAATCGCGACGTACATGCACCGGCCCGATGCCGCGCCGATCGTCCTCGGGTACGAATGGATGGTCGGCGCCACGACGGTATCGACGCTGAGGGTGGCCGAGGCCTTCAGCCGTGTGCACGATATCAAGATCAGCGCATTGATCGATGAACAGGACACTGGAGGCCCGACGGTCGCGACCGACTTCGAACACCTGAACAGGATGCTTCCTGCCGCCCTGACACGGCGTGAGGGCGTGTATGTCTGGCGCGAAGGCGAAGAAGCCAAGGCCAGCTTCCGCGCGGTGGATGGCAGGGACATCGAAGCCAGCGGGTTTTCTTCGATCGACGTCGTCGGGTTGGCGGCGGCCACGGGTGCGCCCAATGTCCAGTTCAACATGGCCATCGGAAAGAGCTCGACCCGACGCCAGGGTGAACCCATGTCGACAGAGATCATCATCGAACTGGCTGGCGAGGACCAGAAGGGCGAAGCGTTGTGCACACGCCACGCACTCGTCCACCCGGCGGGCACGGCACCGCTGACCGGCCTCAGTATCGCGTTGCTCCTTGAGCGACTGCTCGGCCTGGACGGACAGCCGCCTACCGCGCCGGGCCTCTGCTTTCCCTATCAACTGCTGAACGCGGCGACGTATCAACAACGCCTGGAACAGGAGGGGGGCGTGTTGCGCGAGCTGGCGGTGGAATGATTCGGTCTTTCAGCGACGGATGCGCCGCTTTCGCGAGCAGGCTCGCTCCCACATGGGATCGGTGAAATCTCTGGTATTTGTGTAACGATACCGGACCCTGTGGGAGCGAGCCTGCTCGCGAAATACGAGCGTGTCGCTCCTTCAAATTGCCCGTTGAGCTGGTTATCAAAACTATGTGCGGGAATGCCAGATGGGCTTTAATGCCCGTGCGACTTATCTTCACCGCCAATGGGGTGAAGACCGCGCCTGATAGCGCGTTCAAGTTTCCGCGCTTTTTCTGATCAAGGAAGATAAAAACATTGAAAACAACTTTCGGCGCCTTGCTTCTGACCTGCATGACGACCATCGCGCTCGCGGATGAAAGCCCTATCGGTTTCTACGCTTCGACACTGCCGGATACGCACAACGGCCGTGCACTGGAGATGGTCGTCTGGTACCCCAGTCCAACCACCGCGCCCGCGCAGTTGATCGCCGATGACGTGGTCTTTGTCGGTAGTTCTGCTGTTCGGAATGCGCCGCCAACCGCAGGCGAGCACCCGTTGGTGGTGCTTTCCCACGGATTCAGGGGCAACTGGGGCAACCAGACCTGGCTGGCCAGTGCTTTGGCCCATCGGGGCTACATCGTGGCGGCGGTCAACCATCCCGGCACCACGACCCATGACCGTAGTCCCCAAGCCGCGGCGCAGTTGTGGAAACGTCCCGAGGATCTGCGCCGGGTCATCGATGCGGTGACCACCCAACCTGACAAGTTCGGCGTGGTCGCGAAGCGCCGAATTGCTGTCGTGGGCCATTCCCTGGGCGGCTGGACTGCACTGGAGGTCGCGGGGGCGCGCTTTGATCCGGACCGCTTTGCCGAGGATTGCAAGGTTCATCCGCAATTGAGCAGTTGCACTGTCTACGAACAGATAAACCCTGCAAGCAGCTCGGAATCGAAGGCGGCGCTGGCCGCCGATTGGCGCGATGAACGTGTCACCGCAGTGGTCACATTGGACCTGGGCCTTTCACGAGGCCTGACCGATGCAAGCCTGGCAATGCTACAAGTGCCCACGCTGGTGATCGCCGCCGGCGTAGCGTCTCACGATCTTCCCGCCCAGTTGGAGTCCGCCAACCTGGCAAAACGCCTGGCGCCGGCGTCCAACCGTTACATCGAAATCAGCGATGCCAGCCATTTCAGCTTCCTGTCGATGTGCAAGCCTGGCGCGCAGGCGTTGCTGGAAGAGGACGTACCTGGCGATGGCATCATTTGCCGCGACGGTGACAACGGTCGTCCGCGTGGGGTGATCCAGCACCAGATTACATCGCTGATTACCGAGTTTCTCGCGCAACCATCAGGCAGTCCGGAGGCACGTGCCCAACGGTTGACGGAAGAGCGGCTCAGCCTATAGATAACCCGGACGCCTGTGGGCGCGAGCCTGCTCGCGAAGAGCGAGCACACCGAGTGTCGCGTCAGGCACCATGAGCGCTCCTCCAGGATTAGACTGAAAGCCCGCCCAGATCATTGGGCGGGTAGGCAGGCGCGTGTTCCCACGTTTGCCAGGTGTTTCCCACTCGGTGATGCGGCAGCGCGCAGCCGCGTGTCAATCCATCCGACCACCGCTACAGTTTTCAGGTCCTGCATGCCCGTGTCGACGGTGGCCTTCTCACAGGAGGGTACGTAATGGACGAGGCAAAACTTAACGAGTTCATGGGCAAGCTGGTGTCCGACATGGGCGCCTCGGCAATGCTCGCCAACGTGATGGTTGGCGATGAACTCGGGTTGTATAAAGCCATGGCGGATAGCCGGCCGGTCACCTCCCAGGAACTTGCGTCCAGAACGGGCTGCAATCCACGTCTGATCCAGGAATGGCTCAGCGCCCATGCGGCTTCCGGGTACATGGAGCACCACGAGGGCCAGTTCGTCTTGCCTGAAGAGCAGGCGTTGGCGCTGGCCATCGAGGATTCGCCGGTGTATGTGGCGGGCGGCGTCATGGTGGTCGCGTCCATGTTCCACGACAAGGACAAACTGGTGGCGGCCATGCGCGGAGATGGAGGGCTGGCCTGGGGTGACCACCATCCCTGCATGTTCCACGGTACCGAGCGTTTTTTCCGGCCCGGGTACAAATCCTATCTGGTGTCGCAATGGTTGCCGGCGCTGGAAGGTGTCGTCGATAAGCTCACTGCCGGTGCGAAGGTGGCGGACATCGGCTGCGGGCATGGTGCTTCGACTATCGTCATGGCGAAGGCTTTTCCGGCCTCGCGCTTTGTGGGGTTCGATTATCACGCACCCTCCATCGCCACGGCGACGCAGCGTGCCAAAGAGGGTGGCGTCGACGACCGCGTCAGCTTTGTCCAAAGCACCGCGAAGAGCTTCCCGGGAAATGATTATGATCTGATCTGCTATTTCGATTGCCTGCACGACATGGGGGACCCGGTTGGCGCTGCACAGCACGCCTATCAGTCGCTGAAGGCAGACGGCACGGTGCTGCTGGTCGAGCCCTATGCCAAAGACACGCTGGACGAGAACCTGACCCCGGTCGGACGACTGTTCTATGCCGCTTCCACGTTCATCTGTACACCGAACTCGCTGTCCCAGGAAGTGGGGCTGGGCCTGGGAGCGCAGGCCGGGGAGGCGAGGTTGCGGGAGATATTTGCCGAGGCGGGTTTCAGGCACTTCCGGCGGGCAGCGGAGACGCCTTTCAACCTGATCCTGGAGGCTCGCAAGTAGTCGTGCGGGGACACGTACTCACTCGGACTCCTGTGGGAGCGAGCCTGCTCGCGATAGCGGTCCATCCGTTGATGGCGAAGGTGGCTGTGTTGACGCCTTCGCGAGCAGGCTCGCTCCCACGCAAGGCTATCGGTGCTGCTTTATAGCCACCGGGGTGTGGTGAAGAACGAGGCCATTTCCGAGCGGGCCAGTGCCGAGCCGAAGTAGGGGCCCTGGACATGGTCGCAGGCAACGCTGCGCAATTGTCTGAATTGGCGGGCGTTTTCGATCCCTTCGGCGGTGACCATCAGTCCCACGCTGCGGCTCAGCCGGATCATCGCCAGGACGCCTTCTTGATCATGCTCCAGGCCCAATTGCGAAAGGATATTGCGATCGAAGCGGATGCCGTCGAACGGTTGATTCAAGACTTCGCGAAGGGAGGCGATGTTGGTGCCGAACTTATCGATGTTGATCCGCACCCCCAGGTCCTTGAGGGCATGCAGGGTGGTGGCGACGGTCTTGTGGTCCACCAGCAGAATGCCCTCGGCCACTTCCAGGGTCAGTCGATGGGGGGCCAGATCGCTCGTCTCAAGGGCTGTCTGCACTTGATTGAGCAAGAAGTTGCTGCTGAACCATTTCGGCGAAACCGCAATGGATACGTTGACGGGTGTCGGCCAGCTCGCCGCTTCCTCACAGACGTTGACCAACATCCATGCCCCCAACTCTTCCAACTGGCCGGATGCTTCGGCAACCGGAATGAAGTCGGAACCCCCCAGTTCACCTTTTTCGGGATGGTGCCAGAACGTCTGGGCTTCAAAACCGTACAACTGCTCGGCGTTGATATCGAAACGTGGCAGATAACGCAGTTCCAACTGGTCCCGGTGCATGGCGTCACGCAGTTGCTGTTCATAGCGCCGGCGATCACGGGCCACGTTACCCATGGCTTCCACGTAGACGCGCCAGGTGTTGCGGCCGGCTGCCTTGGCCGCATACAAGGCGATATCGGCCTGGCGCAACAGCTCATCGGCACGGCTGTCCCCGGGTTGCGCCCAGGCCACACCGATACTCACGCCCAGGTACAGGGTATTGCCGTCCAGGTGCATGGGGCGTTGCATGCAGTCGATCAGGCGTCCACAAAGTTGATCGAGGTCGTGGGCATTGCCTGGTTCGGGCATGACAATGACAAACTCGTCACCGCCCAGACGGGCCACCAGGTCGGAGTCGCGTACGTTCTGCAGAAGGATATGGGCCACCTCCTTCAACACTTTGTCGCCCACGGCATGGCCCAGGGAGTCATTGACCGGCTTGAAGCGGTCCATGTCCAGGTTCAACACCGCCAGCGACACACCGCTGACCGGGTCCAGGTACTCGCTGAGGCAATCGAACAGCCGGTTGCGGTTGGCCAACCCGGTCAGCGGGTCGTGCAAAGAGAGATGCTTGATCTGGGCCAATGCCCGCAGTTCATCGGTGATATCGGTGGCGGTGCCACGAAACCCCAGGGCGCCGGCTTCAATGGCGCGGACCGAGAGTTTGCAGGTGCGTATGCGTTGATTGCGTGCGGTGTACTCGCACAACAGCGGGCTCGATGACGCGTTGTTGGCGCCGCCGAGCAGCCACTGGGCAATGGAAATCGACCCGCCGTGGGGGTGCAGCAGGCGGTGCAGGGGCTTGCCCAGCCACTCGGCGGGACTGAATCCGGTCACTTGCTCGAAGCGTTCCGACAGATAGGTCAAGGTCCCGGCCGAATCGACCTCCCACAGCCAGTCGGAGGACACTTCGGCAATGTCCCGGAAGCGTTCTTCACTACGTTCCAGCGCCTTTCGGTGGGCCAGGAGGCTGTCGTACTGGTGTTCCTGGGCGCGCAGCATCATCAGGGCATGGCGCAACACGGCGAGGGCGAGGATCCCCAGGATCAGCAGCGCCAGCACCAGCAAGGGCAACAGGACCTTGCGCAGATCGTTGCCGGGGGTTGGCGGTCGCCAGGCCAGGGCCTCGTGGATGCTTTCGCCAAGGGATAATTCGGCGGTTCCGTCCGGCCCCGGCTTATGGGCGATGTAGGCGTCGGGCAGGGCAAAGTCCCTTGCCAGGTTCTGCAACGAGGCCGGATCGAGGACTTTCACGAACAGCATCAGGCTGGGCGGTCCTGGCATCTCTCGCACGCTGTTGTCCGTGCCGGTGGTAATGGCCGACGCGGCGACGAATGCGGGGGCGCCGTCGTGATGCAGCAACTTGACGATGACTTCATCGCGGTTTTCCGAAGTGCTGGCGGTCTTCCTCAGGCCTTGCAGGTCGCCTGTCAGCCAGGTGTTGGCATCGGCCTCGCTCATTTCGCCATTGATCACCGAGTAAACCGTCTTGCCCTTGGGGGAAATAACGAACACGGCCTGATAACCGTAGAGCGAATAGACGCTGCTACCGACATTTTCCTGGTCGTAGGCCCAGGCCTTGTCCACTGTCAGGTGCAGATGCCGGTAAGCGTCGCTCCATTTGGAGTAGTCGTTCAGGTCGCGACCGATGCCGGTGCGGATACCATCGATGGCGCGCTGGGCAAAAAACAGGCTCTGTTCCCGGGCACGTTTGTCCTGGGCACCGGTGATGTTGAGCAGCACGGCGATTGCCAGCGCGGACATGACGAACAGCAGAAACATGATGGCCGGGAAGGTGCGTCGGGTAAAACTTCGGGTTGGCTTGCCCGAGGAAAGGTCAGTGGAGTTGTTGCCTGCATCTTCAGTCATAAACAAGTCATCAGCTAAACGCGAAATATCCCGCACGCCGCTGTATCGGCTGTCAGGCCAATTAACTTAACTGACCTGACACTCGGTAACTTGATTAAACGGTCAAGTATCGGCGCGGGTGCGCGATGACTGTCGCGGACGCGTTTACTCCTTATCCTTGCGATGGCCCGGCAGCAGGGCGCCCAGAACCTGTTTCGCGGTTTCCACCACGATGCCTCGCTCGTTAGGGTCACCCTGGAGCAGGGTCGAGGCGAGTTTTTTCGCCTGTTCCAGTTTGATATGAGGTGGCAGGGGCGGCACGTCGGGGTCGGTCCGGAATTCGATCAACACCGGGCGTTCGGCCGCCAGCGCTTGCTCCCAGGCCGCGGCGACCTGGTCTTCCTGCTCGACAAGGATGCCCTTCAGGCCAATGGATTCGGCAAAAAGGTGATAAGGCACGTCCGGGATGTCCTGGGACGCCTCGAATTTCGGGTCGCCTTCCATGACGCGTTGCTCCCAGGTCACCTGATTCAAATCCTGGTTGTTGAACACCGCGCAGATCCAGGTGCCATTGGCCCAGGTGCGCCAGTACTTGGCGACGGTGATGAGTTCGGCCATGTTGTTCATCTGCATCGCGCCGTCCCCCACCAGGGCGATGACCGGCCGTTGCGGATGACAGAACTTCGCCGCGATGGCATAGGGCACCGCAGCCCCCATGGACGCCAGGCCACCGGACAACGAACACATCATGCCGCGACGGATCTGGATGTCCCGGGCATACCAGTTGGCGCAGGAGCCCGAGTCACAGGTGATGATGGCCCGATCGGGTAACCGGGGGGACAGCTCGAACGTGACCCGTTGTGGGTTGATCGGTTTAGCCGACACCAGCGCGCGTTTTTCCAGGGTCTTGTCCCAATCCGCTCGCCAGTGCTCGATTTTCTTGCGCCAGGCACGGTCGGCCTTTTCCTCGATCAGCGGCAGGAGGGCGCGCAGGGTGTCGGCGCAGTCGCCTTGCAGGTTGACCTCCATGGGGTAACGCAGGCTGAGCATGTCCGGCTGAATATCGATCTGCACCCCTCGGGCCTGGCCTTCGGGGGGGAGGAACTCGGCATAGGGGAAACCGGAGCCGATCATCAGCAGGGTGTCGCAGCCGGCCATCAGGTTATCGCTGGGTTCGGTGCCCAGCAGCCCGATGGACCCGGTGACCCAGGGTAGGTCATCCGGCACCGCAGCTTTGCCGAGCAGCGCCTTGGCCACTCCGGCACCGAGCTTTTCGGCGATGGCGATCACTTCGTCTGTCGCCTGTAGCGCACCGGCGCCCACGAGAATGGCGATTTTCTTGCCGGCATTGAGGACCTCGGCGGCCTGGCGCAGATCTTCTTCGTAGGGCACGACCTTGGGTTTGCGGTAACCGACGCCGGAGTGAACCGTGCCGTGTTTGCGAGGCGGTGGGGTGTATTCCATTTCCTGCAGGTCATTGGGCAGGATCAGCGCGGTGACACGGCGCTCGCCGACGGCGGTGCGGACGGCGCGGTCAAGCAGATGACGCACCTGGGACGGTGTGCTGGCCTGCTGGACGAACGCCCCGGCCACATCCTTGAACAGGCTGACCAGGTCCAGTTCCTGCTGGTAATGCCCGCCCAGAGCGGCGCGGGCCTGTTGGCCGCTGATGGCGAGCACTGGCATGTGATCCATCCGGGCGTCGTAGAGGCCCGTCACCAGGTGCGATGCACCCGGTCCCGAGGTGGCGATGCACACCCCCAGCTCGCCGGTGAACTTGGCGTGGGCACAGGCCATGAACGCGGCCATTTCCTCATGACGGGCCTGGATGAAGCGAATCTTGCCATTGGCACGGTTCAAGGCGCCGAAAACGCCATTGATGCCATCGCCCGGATACCCATAGATACAGCGAACGCCCCATTCATAAAGACGTTCCACCAGAAAATCACCGACGGTCATGCTCATGTCTGTCCCTCATTGCTGGGCCGCAGCCGCTGGGGGCGGCGTGCAGCGTTGGGTGGCTACACAGGACTGGACCGACGCAAGTCTTCCAAGGTTTCGATTTTCGAAGGCGAGGGGCGATGGCCGGCTGGCGCTCATGGCATAGAGGGCGTCGCGGATACACGCGGGAGTGGGGCTTGCCGGTGAAGAATGCGCAAACCGAGCCACCGCTATCGCGAGCAGGCTCGCTCCCACAGGGGATTTATGGTGTAGGCGATTCGGTGAACGTCCGCGGAACCTGTGGGAGCCGGGCTTTACGCCATTGGGTGAACACCTCGGAAACCTGTGGGAGCGAGCCTGCTCGCGATAGCGGTAGGCCGGTCAGCCCAAGGTCAACTGCCGAACGAGGTGCTGCGGTTCAGGCGCAGTTCGGCGCACAGGCCGCCGCCTTCTCGGTTGCTCAAGGTCAGTGAGCCGCCCATGGCCGTGGCCAGTTGCTGGGCGATGGCCAGTCCCAGCCCGGTCCCGCCGGTTTCACGGTTGCGCGAGCTTTCCACCCGGTAGAACGGCTTGAGCACTTCGGCCAGTTCCTGCTCGTTGATGCCGGGGCCGCGGTCCAGGACCTGGATCGCCAGTTGGCCATTGTTCTCGGCCTGCACCTCGATCCGCGCCGCGCCACCGAACTTCAGCGCGTTGTCCACCAGGTTCACCAGCACCCGGCGTAAGGCATGGGGGCGGGTGTCGATGACGGCGGCGTTCTTTCCGGACAACTGCACATCCTGCCCGGTGTCCTGGTAGTCGAACACCAGACTGTCGAGAAACGCATCCAGGCTGATTCGACAGCTGGCCTCGGTGGCGCCATGGATGCTGCGGGCATAGGCCACGCCTTCGCGCACCAAATGCTCCATCTCACCCAAGTCGCTCCAGAGTTTGTCCTTCTCAATGCCCTCATCCATGAATTCCGCCCGCAGCTTCATGCGGGTGATGGGGGTCTGCAGGTCGTGGGATATCGCCGCCAGCAACTGCATGCGCTCCTTCAGATAGGCGGCGATACGGTCCTGCATGGCATTGAACGCCTTGGCCGCATGGACCACTTCGGTCGGGCCTTGCTCATCCAGGCGTACGCTGTGGGCGTTCGGATCGAGGGTTTCCACGGCCTGGGCCAGCCGGGTGAGTGGGCCGACGGCGATGCGCACGGCCAGCCAGGTACAGCCGATCAGCAACGCCAACTGCCCCAGCAACACCACCGGCAACCAGGGGGACAGGGGCATCATGGCCGGCCGGACGTCGATGGTCAGCGGACTGCCGTCGCTCAGGCGCAGGTGCGCCTGGTAATGCTTCTGCGGTCCCGGAATGTCGATAAAGGTCAGGGGATAGGCCTGGCCGATGGCGTCCTCGATCGAATTCACCGAGATCGGCGCGTCTTCACGGGCTATCGGTTGGCCGGGTTGACCCTCATTCAGCAGGTAACCGTAGTTGCGCCGGGTGAGCTTGGGCAGCCAGGCCGGGCGTTCGGCGGCGGGCAGGCGGTCCAGGATGGCGACGGAGGTCGAGACGTCGGTTTCCAGATTGCCGAGCATGGTGGACTTGGCGGTCTGGTAGCGCTCGTAATATTGGGCGCCAAACGACAAGCCCTGGGCCAGGATCAGGCCGATCAGGAAAATCAGCGACAGCCGCGAGGCGAGGGTGCGCGGCCAACGTAGCGGCAGACTCATGTCGCAGCCTCGAGGATTTCCACCGGCAAGGAGAAGACATAGCCTTCGCTGCGCACGGTCTTGATGTAGGCCGGCTCGCGGGCGTCATCCAGCAGACGCTGGCGCAGGCGGCTGACCAGCAGGTCGATGGAGCGGTCGAACAGATCGGCGTCGCGGCCCTGGGTCAGGTTCAGCAATTGGTCACGGTTGAGCACTCGCTGTGGGTGGTCGAGGAACACCCGCAACAGCCGGTATTCCGCGCCGCTCAGGGCGACCATGGTGCCGTCGGTGTCCAGCAGGTGACGCGCCGTGGTGTCCAGGCGCCAGCGACCGAACGCCAGCAGGCGGCCGCTTTCGGTCACTACCAGGTTGGGCGGCAACATGCGGGTGCGGCGCAATACCGCGTTGATCCGGGCCAGCAGCTCCCGGGCGGCGAAGGGTTTGACCAGATAATCGTCGGCGCCCATTTCCAGGCCAATGATGCGGTCGGTTTCGTCGTTGCGGGCGGTGAGCATCAGCACCGGCGTGGCCTTGTGCTTGCCAGCGCGCAGTTCCCGGCACAGGACCAGGCCGTCATCGCCCGGCATCATCAGGTCCAGCACGATCAGGTCCACCGGCGTGGTTTCCAGAAAGGCGCGCATCTGCCGGCCATCGGCGACGACGGTGGTGCGCAGGCCGTTCTTCTTCAGGTAGTTGCCCACCAGTTCTCTGATCTCGCGATCGTCATCCACTATCAATACGTGATCGACATGATCCATGGTGTCCAGTCCTCTCGGCGTTTCGTTGTGATCAGAATACAGGGGCCGGCGGGCCCGGCTCGCGGCGGTTTGTATTGCAGTGTATCTGGCGCCCGGCGGATACACAGCGATGCAAAAAGCCCCCTGGCTCGATACAGGCGGGATACCTCAGGGGCATTCAATGGCTCCCAACGAGGCGACACACACGGCCTCGACAGCAAACACACCCATTGAATGAATCGAGGATACCGCCATGAACACCAAAGCCATCTACGCCGCCTGCCTTTTCGCCGCACTGAACATCTGCACCCTGTCGGCCCGGGCCGAAAGCAATGTCCAGGCGCAGACCTACGCCTACGGCAGCCACCTGGACATCCAAAAGGTGCTCACCATCTCCGAAGACGCCGGGCCTGCCTGCGGCGTGGTCAATGCCCACATGACCTACCTGGATTCGGCGGGGCATCACCAAGCACTGGAATACCGCAAGTTGGCTGACCACTGCAATAACGATAATTGAGGTTAAACATTAATAATGATTAATAACTAACTGTTTTTAATCGATAAATATTTAAAGAATGGCCCGAGACGGCCTGACTGCCCATGAGGTGATGCCATGCTTCTGATCGCTTTCCTCGGCGGGATCCTGACGATCCTCAGCCCTTGTATTCTCCCCGTGGTGCCGTTTCTGTTCGCCCGGGCCAACCGTACGCCGGGCTCGATGTTGCTGACCCTCGGTGGCATGGTGCTGACATTCGCCCTGGTATCGAGCCTGGCGGTGGTCAGCAGTGACTGGGTGCTGCGTGCCAGCAGCGTGGGACGGCAGGTCGCCCTGGGGGTGATGGTGCTGTTCGCCTTGTCGCTGATCTTCAGCCGGGTTGGCACCTGGTTGGCGCGGCCGCTGGTCAGCCTGGGCAATCGCGTCGATGCGGGTGCCGGGCGACTGGATGGGCCGTTGGCATCGGTATTGATTGGTGTCGCCACCGGGCTGCTCTGGGCGCCCTGTGCCGGACCGATACTCGGGGTGATCCTGACCGGCGCCATGCTGCAGGGCGCCAGCGCCGGGACCAGTCTGTTGCTGCTCGCCTACGGCCTCGGCAGTGCCTTGTCGCTGGGAACCCTGATCTTCGCCGGACGTGGCTTGGCCGCACGGCTGAAGCTCTCGCTGCCGGTGACCGCGTGGTTGCGCCGTGGCAGTGGAGTGGTTGTGCTGCTGGCGGCCGTGGCGATCGCTACCGGCGTCGATGATCGGCTGTTGGCCAACACTTCCTCCCAAAGCGCCGCGAGCCTGGAGCAACGCGTGCTGGAAAAGGTGCCACAGGCAATCGACTACGTGGTCAGCAAGGCCAGCGCCAACCCGATGCCGAACCTCGATTCCCAGGGCGCCATGCCTTCGCTGGACGGTGCGGTGCAATGGCTGAACTCACCGCCGCTGAACAGCGAATCGCTGAAGGGCAAGGTGGTGCTGGTGGATTTCTGGACCTACGACTGCATCAATTGCCAGCACACGCTGCCCCACGTGAACGAATGGGCCAAGAAGTATGAGAAGGACGGCCTGGTGGTGATCGGCGTGCATACCCCGGAATACGGCTACGAGAAGATCATCGACAACGTACGCCAGCAGGTACGCAAACTGGACATCAACTACCCGGTGGCCATCGACAACCAGTACGCGATCTGGCGTGCCTTCAACAACCAGTACTGGCCGGCGCACTATTTCATCGATGCCAAGGGCCAGGTGCGCTACAGCCACTTCGGCGAAGGCCGCTACGGCGAGCAGGAGCAGGTGATCCAACAGTTGCTGCAGGAGGCCAAGGCGAGCCAGTAAAGCTGTGGCGAAGGGCCAGTCGAGTACTGGCCCATCGTTCGTTTGAAGGTTGTCAAACTTCTTTTATTTCAGAACGTTGGACGACAAACCTATGCGATTTTCTATGTGGGGCGCGGCCATATGGGTCGTGGCAACCTCTCTCCTGGCCAGCGTATCGCTCGACACCCAGGCCCGGGCGCTGACGCAAAACCAGCAGTCCGTATGTCGCTGGGGCGCGGACATCGCGGCGGGCGCACAAGCCTCCAAACTCTCCGGTGTCTCCCTGTACGGCGCCCGGAAAAAGCTGCAAGTGCGCAAGTTTCCCCGGCCATGGATGCGCATGACCGCCCTGGGCATCACCGAACAGACCTATGACAGCACGTCTCGCCTCAAGCCCGCCGCGGTCAAGCAGACCTACTACGAGCAGTGCGTGCGTCACGAGTTGGCGCGCCGCTAGTCAATTCCGTTCATGCCGGGCTTCGGCCAGGCATGTCGATGCCATGCTGGTGCACCCTTCGGTACAGGGTTGCCCGGGAAATGCCCAGCGCCCGGGCGGTCGCGGTGGGTTTCCAGCGATGGCGCACCAGGGCGTCGAGCAGGGCCTGGCGTTCCGGGCTGGCACTGGGTTCCGGCGCAGGAGCGGCGTCTTGAGTGCCGTGCAACGACTCAGGCAGGTGAGCGCGCTGGATCACGGAGCTCTCGCACACCGCGCAGGCGTAGCGCAGCACATGGCGCAACTGACGGACATTGCCCGGCCAGTGATAGCCGAGCAGGCATTCCAGGGCGCCGCTGCTCAATTGCACGGCGCCGCCGCAACGGCTCGATTCTTCCTCGAGAATGCGGTTGATCAGCGTCAGCCGGTCACTGCGCTCGCGCAGTGGCGGCAGTTGGAAGCGGGCACCGCCCAGGCGGAAATACAGGTCCTCGCGAAACTCACCGGCGCTGACCAGGGCTTCCAGGTCGCGGTGGGTGGCGCAGATCACCTGAATGTCCACGGCTTTGCGGCGCGACGCACCGAGGGGCGCCACTTCGCCCTCCGCCAGCACCCGCAGCAGGCGGGTCTGCAAGGCCAGCGGCATATCACCGATTTCATCCAGGAACAGCGTGCCGCCGTCGGCCTGTTGCAACAGGCCCTGCATGCCCTTGCTCGAGGCGCCGGTGAACGCCCCGGCCACGTAGCCGAACAACTCGCTTTCGATCAGGCTTTCAGGAATCGCGGCACAGTTCAGCGCGACGAAAGGGCGCTCACGACGCTGGCTGGCCTGGTGCAACTGGCGGGCGAACACCTCTTTGCCGGCGCCGGTTTCGCCCTGGATAAACACCGGCAGGTTGCGATCCTTGACCCGCACCGCCAGGCGCAGGCTGTCGGCCAGGCGAGGATCGATGTCGACCGACGTCATCGCCACCCGGGCACGCGGTTGCGCCCGATGCCGTGGTGCGCTCACGCGGCCATGCAGGGGCGACTCGGCGCCCTGACGGCCGAAGGGATAAAGACTCTCATCCCGGGCACGGTGCAACCATTGTTGATCGAAGACCTGGCTGATGTGCTGCGGCAACTGGCCGTACTGCTGCAGCAGGTACTGGCGTGCGGCGGGGTTCAGGGCTTGCAGGCAGCCGTCGTCGTCCCAGGCGAACAGATAATCGGGCTGGCTGTCGACGTAGCCGGCGTTGCGATGGGCTCGCAGCACCCAATAGCCCTGGGCGCTGCTCATGAAGAATGCCTGTTCGATTTCCCGGGCGCTCTGCACCACCATCTGACGGATCAAGTGCTGCGAGCGGCGCTCATCCGGTGAGCGCACCGCCGACACATCCAGCACCCCGAGCAGTTCCCCCTGGGGGTCGAAGACCGGTGCGGCGGAGCAGGTCAGGCCAATGAACGCGGCGCGGAAGTGATCGCGCTTGTGCACCGTCACCGGCGCCTTGGCCGTGAGCACCGCCGCCACGCCGCACGTGCCTTCCTCGCCCTCCGACCAGCAGGTGCCCAGGTAAAGCCCGGCCTTGCGGCAGTCATTGCGAATGGCGGTTTCGACACGGTAGTCGATGGTCTGGCCCTGGGCATCGGTCAGCAGCACACAGTAGTCGGCATCCCGTACCCGGCCATGGAGGCGCGCCACTTCTTCGCTGGCGATATTGAGGAACAGCTCGGAGCGTTCCCGGCATTGCTTGAGCACATCCTCGGACAGGATGCGCGGGCCCTGCAACGAGCCGGGGTCGAGGTGATGCTGCTCCATGGAGCGACGCCAGGAGTCGAGGATCAGGTCAGGGACGGGCAGCTGTGGCAACTGGTCAGCGTTCTTCACGACGCGGCTGACGCAATCCACATGGGCCCTGGAGTGAGCGGAAAGCATGACTGGTCTCCGGTTCAGCTTCTTATCGTTGTGCGCCCATTAAGCGCCGTTCGCCGGGCCCAGACAAGCCTGGCGGGATTGGCGGCCGGCGTGAGACGCCACGTCTCACGGTCTCGCCAACGGCTAGTGCAGGCTGACATGTGGCGTCTCACGGGGCCTTGTCCCGGTTCATCGCTTATCTCGCTTCGAGGGCTCTGGCTCGGGCATTCGCTGGATTATTCCTGCAACTGGCACTGCCCTTGCTCTATGCCCTGGGCCCGCATGACGGGTCTTCCAATAATAAGAACCGAGGTACGTTATGTCTTCCTGCCCAGGTCGTTTGCCCCTCACGTTCACGGTAGCACCATGAGCCGCCGCCCCCTGACCGTGGGCATCATCGCCAACCCTGCCTCGGGACGCGACGTGCGGCGCCTGACCGCCAACGCCGGGCTGTTTTCCAGCACCGACAAGGTCTCGGTGATCCAGCGCTTGCTGGCGGCCTTCGGCGCCACCGGTATCGAACAGGTGCTGATGCCCACCGACATGACCGGCATCGCTGCTGCCGTGCTGAAGAACAGTCACAGCCGCCAGGCGCGCGACAGTCATTGGCCGACCCTGGAGTTTCTCGACCTGACCTTGCGCCAGACCGTCGAAGACACCCGCAGGGCTGCACGGCTGATGGCCGAGCGCGAGGTGGCGCTGATTGCCGTGCTCGGGGGGGACGGTACCCACAAGGCCGTGGCCGCCGAGGTGGGTGACATCCCGTTGCTGACCTTGTCCACCGGTACCAACAACGCCTTTCCCGAGTTGCGCGAGGCCACCACGGCAGGGCTCGCTGGCGGGTTGTACGCCAGTGGCCGGATCCCCGAACAGATCGGCCTGCGGCGCAACAAGCGCTTGCTGGTGTGCGAGGCCCGTCGCGGTCTGCGGGAAATCGCGCTGGTGGACGTCGCCGTGTCGCCGCTGCGCTTCGTCGGCGCCCGAGCCATCAGCCGGGCGGCGGACCTGGCCGAAGTCTTCGTGACCTTTGCCGAGCCGCAATCCATTGGCCTGTCGGCCTTGTGTGGCTTGTGGCTGCCGGTGACGCGGCAGGAGCCGGGCGGGGCCTGGATGCGCCTGGACCCGCAATCGCCCGAAGCGCTGCTGGTGCCGCTGGCCCCAGGCCTGTTGCAGGGCTGCGGCGTGCTCGCGGCCGGCCGCCTGGAGCCAGGTGTGGCCCAGCCGTTGGCGCTGTCCAGCGGCACGTTGGCCCTGGATGGCGAACGGGAAATCGAGTTCAACCCGCAGGACCGTCCTACGGTCACCCTCGATGCCGGCGGCCCGCTGAGCATCGATGTCGACGCGGTGCTGGCCTACGCCGCGCAACAGCGCCTGCTGGGCATCGGCCGTGAACATCCGCAACACCCCCTGAACCTGCAAGTCAGCCTTCAAGACACCCCTGGAGAATAAAAAATGTCGACACCGCTCACCCACGATCAACTGCTGCACGCCTACCAGGTGATGCGCACCATTCGCGCGTTCGAAGAGCGCCTGCACGTGGAATTCGCCACCGGCGAGATTCCCGGTTTTGTCCACTTGTATGCCGGCGAAGAGGCGTCGGCCGCCGGGGTCATGGCTCACTTGGGCGATGACGACTGCATTGCCTCCAACCACCGTGGCCACGGCCATTGCATTGCCAAAGGCGTGGATGTCTACGGAATGATGGCCGAGATCTACGGCAAGAAAACCGGGGTCTGCCAAGGCAAGGGTGGTTCCATGCACATCGCCGATTTCGAGAAGGGCATGCTCGGCGCCAACGGCATTGTCGGTGCCGGTGCGCCGCTGGTGGTCGGTGCGGCGCTGGCAGCGAGGCTCAAGGGCACCGACAGTGTCGCGGTGGTGTTCTTCGGCGACGGCGGCTCCAACGAAGGCGCGGTGTTCGAGGCCATGAACATGGCTTCGGTGTGGAACCTGCCGTGCCTGTTCATCGCCGAGAACAATGGCTACGCCGAGGCCACGGCCTCTAATTGGTCGGTGGCTTGCGATCACATCGCCGACCGCGCCGCCGGGTTCGGCATGCCGGGGGTGACGGTGGACGGTTTTGACTTCTTCGCCGTTCACGAAGCCGCCGGGGCGGCCATCGAGCGTGCCCGGGCCGGGGAAGGGCCATCGCTGATCGAGGTCAAGCTGACCCGCTATTACGGCCATTTCGAGGGCGATGCGCAAACGTATCGGGCACCGGATGAGGTCAAGCACTTCCGTGAAAACCAGGACTGCCTGATGCAGTTCCGCGAACGCACCACCCGGGCCGGGTTGCTCTCGGCCGAACAACTGGACCAGGTCGACCGGGAAGTGGAACTGCTGATCGAAAACGCGGTGCGCAAGGCCAAGTCCGATCCCAAGCCTGCGGCGGCGGACCTGCTCACCGACGTCTACGTCTCCTACCCCTGAACGCCCTTCATAAAACAAGAACAGAGAATTCCATCATGGCGAGAAAAATCAGCTATCAGCAGGCAATCAACGAAGCCCTGGCCCAGGAAATGCGCCGCGACACCAGCGTGTTCATCATGGGCGAGGACGTGGCCGGTGGTGCCGGGGCGCCCGGTGAAAACGACGCCTGGGGCGGTGTGCTCGGCGTCACCAAGGGCCTCTATGACCAGTTCCCCGGCCGTGTGCTCGACACACCCCTGTCGGAAATCGGTTACGTCGGCGCGGCGGTTGGGGCCGCGACCTGCGGTGTGCGCCCGGTGTGCGAATTGATGTTCGTCGACTTCGCCGGCTGCTGCCTGGACCAGATCCTCAACCAGGCGGCGAAGTTTCGCTACATGTTCGGTGGCAAGGCCTCCACGCCTTTGGTGATCCGCACCATGGTCGGGGCCGGCCTGCGCGCCGCGGCCCAGCACTCGCAGATGCTCACGTCCTTGTGGACGCACATTCCCGGGCTGAAAGTGGTGTGCCCATCGTCGCCCTACGATGCCAAGGGCTTGCTGATCCAGGCGATCCGCGACAACGATCCGGTGATCTTCTGCGAGCACAAATTACTGTACAGCATGCAGGGCGAGGTGCCCGAAGAGCTCTACACCATCCCGTTCGGCGAGGCCAACTTCCTGCGCGACGGCAAGGACGTGACCCTCGTGTCCTACGGCCGCATGGTCAACACCGCCATGGACGCGGCGCGTAGCCTGGCCGGGCGCGGTATCGATTGCGAGGTCATCGACCTGCGCACCACCAGCCCGATGGACGAGGACAGCATTCTCGAAAGCGTGGAGAAGACCGGGCGCCTGGTGGTCATCGATGAGGC
The DNA here is from genome assembly GCF_057809755.1 of Pseudomonas sp. FG13. Lineage (NCBI taxonomy): Bacteria > Pseudomonadati > Pseudomonadota > Gammaproteobacteria > Pseudomonadales > Pseudomonadaceae > Pseudomonas > Pseudomonas sp. FG13. The sequence continues at coordinate 52,426 of NZ_JBMDKO010000012.1, read as the reverse complement.
CAATCCACGCTGCTCCATGGCCACCGATGTCTCGGCGCTGGTGGCGCAGAGAGCCTTCGGTGCGCTGAAGGCGCCGATCGAGATGGTCACCGCGCCGCACACGCCGGTGCCGTTCTCCGATTCCCTGGAAGACCTGTACATCCCTGACGCGGCGAAGATCGAACAAGCCGTGCTCAACGTGATCGAGTGGAGCAAGCGCTGATGAGCCAGATTCATACCCTGACCATGCCCAAGTGGGGGCTGTCGATGACTGAAGGCCGGGTCGATGCCTGGCTCAAGGAGGAGGGCCAGGCCATTACCAAGGGCGACGAAGTGCTGGATGTGGAGACCGACAAGATCTCCAGCAGCGTCGAAGCGCCGTTCTCCGGTGTGTTGCGCCGGCAGGTTGCGCGGCAGGACGAAACCCTGGCGGTCGGCGCCTTGCTGGGCATTGTCGTCGACGGCGAGGCCAGCGACGCCGAGATCGATGCGGTCATCGAGCAGTTCCAGTCCAGTTTCGTGCCGGGCGACACCGGCGATGAAGACACTGGCGCGAAACCGCAGAAGGTCGAGCTGGATGGCCGGGTGATTCGCTACTTTGAACGTGGCGAAGGCTGCATGCCCTTGGTGTTGGTCCACGGTTTTGGCGGGGACCTGAACAATTGGCTGTTCAACCATGAGGCCTTGGCGGCCGGCCGCCGGGTGATCGCCCTGGACCTGCCGGGCCATGGCGAGTCCGGCAAGACCCTGGAACGGGGTGACCTGGATGAGCTGAGCGGCGCGGTGCTGGCCTTGCTCGATCACCTGGATATCAGCGTCGCGCATCTGGTGGGGCATTCCATGGGCGGTGCCGTGTCGCTGAACACCGCACGCTTGATGCCCCAGCGGGTGCGTTCCCTGACGCTGATCGGCAGTGCCGGCCTCGGCCCTGAGATCAACGGCGGCTACCTGCAAGGCTTTGTCGAGGCTTCCAACCGCAACGCCCTCAAGCCGCAGTTGATGCAGTTGTTCTCCAACGCCGAGCTGGTCAACCGGCAGATGCTCGACGACATGCTCAAGTACAAGCGCCTGGAGGGCGTGGACGCGGCATTGAAGCAGCTGTCGACGACGTTGTTCGCGGACGGCCGCCAGCGGATGGACTTGCGCGAAGTGGTGCAGGCCGGTCACGTGCCGACCCTGGTGATCTGGGGCAGTGACGACGCGATCATCCCGGCGGCCCATGGCGAGGGGTTGGACGCCCAGGTGGAGGTACTGAGCGGCCAAGGCCACATGGTGCAGATGGAAGCGGCCGAGCAAGTCAATCGATTGATCCTTGAGTTCATTGAACAGCACTGATCGAACGGGCGACGCGCGAGTCGTCGCCCCCAAGCATTCTGGAGAAACGCTATGAACGCTTCAATCACGCCTACCCGCAGCATGCGCGCCGCCGTCTGGCATGGCCGTAACGATATCCGCGTCGAAGACGTACCGTTGCCCGTTTCGCCGCCCGCCGGCTGGGTGCAGATCCGCGTGCAGTGGTGCGGCATCTGCGGTTCCGACCTGCATGAGTACGTCGCCGGGCCGGTGTTCATCCCGGTGGACGCGCCACACCCGCTGACCGGTATCAAGGGCCAGTGCATCCTCGGCCACGAGTTTTGCGGCGAAATCGTCGAACTGGGGGCCGGGGTAGAGGGCTTCAGCGTTGGCGAGCCGGTGGCGGCGGATGCCTGCCAGCACTGCGGCACCTGCTACTACTGCACCCACGGGCTCTACAACATCTGCGAAAACCTGGCGTTCACCGGCCTGATGAACAATGGCGCGTTCGCGGAGCTGGTCAATGTGCCGGCCAATTTGCTCTACAAGTTGCCTGCCGGTTTTCCTGCCGAGGCCGGCGCGTTGATCGAGCCGTTGGCGGTGGGCATGCACGCGGTGAAGAAGGCTGGCAGCCTGTTGGGCCAGAACGTCGTGGTGGTGGGCGCCGGGACCATTGGCCTGTGCACCATCATGTGTGCCAAGGCCGCCGGGGCGGCCCAGGTGATTGCCCTGGAAATGTCCAGCGCGCGCAAGGCCAAGGCCCTGGAGGTCGGCGCCAGTCATGTCATCGATCCCAACCAGTGCGATGCGTTGGCTGAAGTGCGCCGCCTGACCGGGGGGCTGGGCGCCGATGTCAGCTTCGAGTGCATCGGCAACAAGCACACCGCCAAGTTCGCCATCGACCTGATCCGCAAGGCCGGCAAATGCGTGTTGGTGGGGATTTTCGAGGAACCGAGCGAATTCAACTTCTTCGAACTGGTGTCCACCGAGAAGCAGGTGCTCGGCGCGCTGGCCTACAACGGCGAATTTGCCGATGTCATTGCGTTCATCGCCGATGGCCGCCTGGACATCTCACCCCTGGTGACCGGGCGTATCCAGTTGGAGCAGATCGTCGGGCAGGGCTTCGAGGAACTGGTCAACAACAAGGAGCACAACGTGAAAATCATCGTGTCGCCGGCGCGGACCTGATTTTTCCCGATGTGGGCGATTGGCGATGGCCGGCGGCGGCCATCGCATTTTTTGCCGTGGGTTCAATCCGGTAAATAGTCTTGCCAGACGCGGCTTTCGTCGAGTTGCAGCTGGCGCTCTTCCGTTTGCCGAAACCTGCGGTCGCAGTCGAGGAAGAACTCGTCGAGTTGCGGCGGTTCGACGTCGGTATCGCTGAGCATCGTGTGGACCTGTCCACGGTGGTGAATCTGGTGTTCGAACAGGTGCAGCAGCAACCGGTCGATACGCTCGGGCACCACGGCACCGTCGGCGCGTACCAATTCGACGGCTCGGGCGAGGTCTTTCTCCCGCAGGGATTCGCAGAACGCCACCAGTCGCCGGTCGGTGCGGGCCTGGCATTGCACCAGCTCGGCAAAGGCCAAGGTCTCGGAGAAATCCTTGATCTGCCCGTCACGATCGCCTTCCAGGGCGGTGAGGTAATAGCGGTCCACCTCCAGGATATGGCAGAGCGTGGCTTGTATGGACGGAAAGAACCCCGTGCGTCGCGTCAGGTATTCGTCCTCGCTCAACTGCGCACAGGTGCCGAGCAGCCGGTGGTTGGCCCACTGGTTGTTCAGGGCCTGGGCGAGGAAATAATTCATGGTAAGCCTTCCTTGTGGGAGCGAGCCTGCTCGCGATGACGGCGGTACATCCAGCATAGCCGTTCCAGACAGACCGCTATCGCGAGCAGACTCGCTCCCACAGGGGACTTCATTTGCCTCGGGTCAGAGCCCCACATCCGGCAGCACCGGTCGATTCGCCAGGGCCTTGGCCATGATCTGTTCCACATACACCCGGTCTTCTTCCGGCAGGGCCAGGCGTGGTGGGCGGGTGAGGGCGCTGCCGCGGCCGGCGATGGCTTCGCACAGCTTGATGCATTGCACCAGGTCGGCGCGGGCGTCGAGGTGCAGGATCGGCATCAGCCATTCGTAGATCGGCATCGCTTCGGCGAAACGCCCGGCGCGGGCCAGGCGGAAGATGGTTTCGCCTTCCTTCGGGAACACGTTGGACATGCCCGAGACCCAGCCTTCGGCGCCCACGGCGAGGCTTTCCAGCACCACGTCGTCGAGGCCCGCGAACAGGACAAAGCGATCACCCACTTCATTGCGCACGTCGATGAACCGCCGGGTGTCGCCGGAGGAGTCCTTGAAGCACACCACGTTGTCGCAATCGGCCAGGGAAATCAGGATGTCCGGAGTCACGTCGTTCTTGTAGATCGGTGGGTTGTTGTAAACCATCAGCGGCACGTCTGCATGCCGGGCGACATAGCGAAAGTGCTCGGCGGTTTCGAACGGCTTGGAGCCATAGACCAATGCCGGCATCAGCATCACGCCGTCGACGCCGACCTTGCGCACTGCGTTGGCGACCTTGGCCGCCTGCACGCTGGTGAACTCGGCCACGCCGCAGATCACCGGCACCCGACCCCGGGAGGCGTCCACCGCGACTTCGGTCACGGCGATTTTTTCTTCGGCGCTCAGCGAAGTGTTTTCCCCCACCGAACCACAGACCACCAGGCCCGAGACGCCGTCACGGATGACGTTGGAAATGACCTCATGGGTCTTGTCCAGGTTGATGGAGAAGTCGTCGTTGAATTGGGTGGTAACGGCGGGGAATACGCCGCTCCAGTTGATGCGTTTGCTCATGGGGTGTCTCCAGTTGATGGTAGTACTGTGGCGAGGGGATTTATCCCCGCTGGGCTGCGAAGCAGCCCCCTGTATCTGTCTGGCGCAGCGAGTCGCCAGATTGGGGCCGCTTCGCGCCCCAACGGGGATGAATCCCCTCGCCACAAGGGATCGATGTGAGTTCGAAAATCATGCGCCAGGCCACGTATCTGAAAGCCGATAGCCCTGCGGCCATGGATCAGCCGGATCCAGCAGCAGTTGATGCGTCCCGGTGATCCACGCCCGTCCGGCAATGCACGGATAGATCGCCGGGCGCCCGGCCACGTCGGTCAGCGAGTCGATGCGACAATGGAATTCGGAGCCGATGATCGAGCGCCCGATGAACCTCTCGCCCACCTGCATCAACCCCTTGGCCTGCAAAACCGCCATGCGTGCCGAGCAGCCTGTGCCGGTAGGGGAGCGGTCGATCTTGCCGGGCTGGATCACCACGGCGTTGGCACCCGTAGCGACGCCTGCCTCCATGACGACGGGCGCGGCGATCTGGCAGAACGAAATGTGTGACCAGTCAGGGTTCAGCGGGTGGACGAAGCCCAGTTGCTCATTGGCGGCCCGAGTGATGTTCAGCCCGACGGCCACCAGATCGGCGGCCTCGTCAGGGCGGATGGCGAAGCCCAGGCGCTGGGCGTCGACGATGACGAAACTGTCACCGCCATAGGCGGTGTCCACCTGCAGCGAGCCCAGGCCCTCGACTTCGATCCAGGCGTCGAGACGGTCGGCGAAGGAGGGCACGTTCTTGATCTCCACCCGTTGCACCTTGCCGTCGCGGCAATCGGCGACGGCTTCGATCAACCCGCCAGGGGCTTCGAGTACCAGGCGGGTCTGGGGTTCGGTCATGGGCAGGATGCCGCTGTCCAGCAGCACGGTCGCCACGCACAGGGAGTTGGAGCCGGACATCGGCGGGGTGTCGGCCGGCTCCATGATGATCCAGGCCATCTGCGCCCGAGGGTCCTTGGCCGGCACCAGCAGGTTGACGTGGCGAAACACGCCGCCACGGGGCTCGTTGAGAACGAAGTTGCGCAGGGTCTGGTCCTGGGCGATCCAGCGCGACTGTTCCCACACCGTGGCACCGGGTGGAGGGGCGACACCGCCGACGATCACATCGCCGACTTCGCCTTCGGCGTGGCAACTGACGACGTGGATGATTTTTGATGAGCGCATTGGGTTGTTCCTTGTGTTGTCCGTTCCGGCCTCATCGCGAGCAGGCTCGCTCCCACAGGGTACAAATCCCATGTGGGAGCGAGCCTGCTCGCGATAGGGCCATGGGCTATTTCACCGACTTGAGAAACGCCGCCGTCTCCCGCTGCATCGGGTTGCCGATTACCTGGTCCGGCGGCCCGATCTCATGCACCCGGCCATTGCAAAAGAACGCCACGCGATCGGACACGTCGCGGGCGAAGCGGATCTCGTGGGTCACCAGCACCATGGTCATGCCGTCCTCGGCGAGCATGCGCATGGTGTCCAGCACCTCGCCCACCAGTTGCGGGTCCAGGGCCGAGGTGGCTTCGTCGAACAGCATGTAGTCCGGCGACATCGCCAAGGCCCGGGCGATGGCCATGCGCTGTTGCTGGCCACCGGAGAGCTTGTTCGGAAAGGCCTTGAGCTTGTCCCCCAGGCCCACGTGCTCCAGCTGTTTCACCGCCAGGGCCTCGGCCTCCTGTTTGCTCTTGCCCAGCACCTTGCGCGGCGCCAGCATTACGTTCTCCAGCACCGTAAGGTGCGGGAAGGCGTTCCATTGCTGGAAGACGATGCCGATCTTCTGCCGCAGGTGATTGAGATCGGTGGCGCGGTCATGCACCTCGACACCGTCCACGCGAATGCTGCCTTGCTGGATCGGCTCCAGGCCGTTGATGCACATCAACAGGGTCGACTTGCCGGACCCCGAGCCACCGATGATCGACACCACTTCACCCTTGTCCACGGTCAGGCTCACACCCTTGACCACTTCCAGGTCGCCAAAGGATTTATGCACGTTCTCGATCTCAATCATTTTCCTGCCACCTTCTTTCCAGGCGTGCGCCGAGGCGGGCGACCACCAGGCTCATGACGTAGTAAATGAGGCCTGCGATGCACAGCACCAGCAGGGGTTCCTGAATGCGCGTGACGATGGTTTGCGAAGCACGCAGCAGCTCGACGATGCCGATCCACATCACCAGCGCGGTGTCCTTCATCACCCCGAGTACCAGGTTCAGCCAGCCGGGAAACGCCACGCGCGTGGCAATCGGCAGGACGATGAAGCGCAGGTCCTGCAGGTAGCTCAAGCCCAGGGAGCGGCTGGCCCGTCGGGTGCTCAGCGGCACCGCCAGCACCCCGCCACGGACGATTTCGGTGAAGTACGCGGCGGCGTAGACCCCGAGCACGATGCAGCCGACGGCGAAGGCGCTGAGGTTCAGGCCGACGATGCTCTTGAGCGAGTTGAACAGCACGAACTGGATCAGCAACGGCACGCTGCGAAACACGTCCAGTACCCAGGCCAGCGGCAGGCTGGCCCGGGGCAACAGCGCCCGGAGCAGGCCGAACAGTAGCCCGGCCAGGGTGCCGAGCAGGATCGACCAGGCGGTCAGCTGCAGCGTGACCCAGGCCCCGTCGAGCAAGAACAACAGGTCGTTAGCGGTGAGGCTTGTTGCAAACATGACCAACCCTCAGTAGCGGAACAGGCGCCAGGACAACAGCCGGGCGAGCCCGACGATCAGCTTGGCGATCAGGTAATACAGCGCGGCCGCGAGGGCGAAGTATTCGAAGGTGCGGAACGTCTTGACGTTGTATTCCTGGGTCACCCCGGTAAGGTCGTTGTTCAGGCCGACCACCACCCCCAGTGAGGTCATCAGCACCGCCCAGACCATCTGGTTGGTCAGCGGGTAGAACACGATGCGCAGCAGTTGCGGGACGATGATCATCCGATAGGCCTGGAACGCGCTCATGCCCAGGGAGCGGGCGGCGCGCATCTGGGTGCCGGGCACGGCCTTGAGACCACCGCGAAAGTTCTCCGCCAGGTAACCGGCATTGTTGAAGGTGATCCCGGCCAGCAACGCCAGCCACGAACTGACATGCAGCCCGAGGGAGCCGAGGCCGAAGTAGAGGATGTAGATCTGGAACAGCGACGGTGTGTTGCGGGCGATGGACACCCAGCCATTGCCGATGCCCCGCAGCAATGGATGGCGCGCCTGGCGCATCACCGTCAGCAGCAGCGCGATCAGCACGCCGAAGATCATCGACAGCGCCGCGGTCTCGAACGTGACCCAGGCTCCGGCGAGCATGTCGGGCAACGCGCGCAGGGCCGGGCGCCATTGGAAGCTGTAGTCAAACATGGAAGGGGTTCCCCTGGCGGGTGGCGGGTTGCAGCCAGAGCGGCGGCTGACCAGTGGCGGTGGCGTTGCACGCGGCGTCGACGCAGGCCGCTAGGCTGGCGAAGTGCACCCCGCGTCCCACCAGGCCGGGCGCGTAATGGGCGTATTTGCCGGAGTTGGTCATCAGGGTGGTGGCAGCGGGCGGGATGACCGGTTCGCCCAGCATGCACCAGCAGGTGTCGGTCACCAGCGTGGCGCCGAAGGCCTCGATGGCGCCCAGGTGACCTGCCTGGCGGGCCTGTTCCAGTACCGCACGGCCGCAGGTGATGGCCAGCACCACGTCCGGGTGCTTGCTCCGGCCGACGCAGAGCGCCGCCAGGGTGGCAAATTCGCTGAGGGAAAAATGCGGGTTGCCCAAGGAGATCACGTCCACCCGGTTGTCCCGGGCACTGTTGAGCTCGCGCCAACTGGCAAGCAGGCCTGCGGCATCGACGGTTTCCATCGGTATCGGACAGTCCGCTTCCACGACATCGACCGGGTCGAGGGCTTCCGGTGTGACCCCGGCGATGTGGAACAACGGCGCGGCACTGGTGGTGGCGAATGCGGCGCCGAAGGCTTTCAGGTCATCCAGGGTCGGCGCGGCATGTTCCAGGCCGCGTATCAATGGAATACGCCGGCCGGTCAGGCCGCCGATGTGATAGCCCAGCAGCGGATAGAAGCTGTCGTCGACAGTGGCTAATCCCGGCACGTCGACGATCAGTCTGGCCTTGCGCTGATCGTCCAGGTGACAACCGGTCAAGGGCGCGCGGCCGCACAAGGCAATGCAGATATCCAGAAAGTCCGGGTACTTCTGCGTGCGAGCCCCGAGCACACTGTTGGCGTAGACCACCGCGTTGGACTCGGCCCAGACGATCTGCTCGCCGGCCTTGGGCGCGGTCTCGAGCAGATACGGCGCGCAGGTAAAACTCAGCTGCGCGCCCATCGCCATGTAGGCATCGCCCAAGGCACTCGCCGGTTCGCCCAAGGCCGGGTCTATGCCCAGTTCCCGCCAGCGGCGCTGGTCCACGGAAATGGAATTGAGAGTGGTGGGCACGCGCACCTTGGCGCCCCACTGCACCAGTTGCTCAGCAAAGCGCAGGCTGGCCGGGCCGGTGTAGATGCAACCGTCGATGTGGGCTTGGGTCACGTCCAGCAACTGCGTGGTGCCCTGGATTTCCGCCATGCGCAAGACGATTTGCATCGCCACCTGGGCGGCCTTGCCGTGGTTGCCGTCGAGCAGTGCCCGGTCCTGTTCGGTGAGGTTGACCGTAGACGGCATGGGCGGCGGCAAGGGAACGTCGGCCTGATCCCAGCGATCGTCGGGGCGGCGGCCGGTCAGGGTCAGGCAATTGCCTTCGATGCGCACGAAACCCTGGCCGCGCAAACGTTCGAAGGCTTCACGACCGATCTGCACCACTGGAAGGGAACGCTGGAAAATCAACTGCGCCACCAGCACGCCCAAGGTCAGGATCTCATCCGTTTCGGCCAGCACCAGGGCGGCGGGTGCATGGCCGTTGCTGATCAGCTCCATCAAGACGCTGCTGCCGGTGCACGAGCCGCGCCCGCTGGGAATCGCCAGCACGCGCCCGGCCAGGCGCTGGCCGCTGAGCGGGTGATGCCGGTCGATGACTTCACCGCTGGCCGGATCCACACCCCCCCAGAAACTCAAGCCCACATCGGCAAAGAGCAGGGCGCCCTGGGCTGCACCCTCCACCAGACTGCGGCCCACGACACGGATAGGCGTGCTTGGCATGCCCCGATCCTCAGTAATAGACCTGCGGGACGGTCAGGTTGGCCGGCGGAATATCGGTGCCGACCCATTTGACGAACAGCTCTTTGTAACGACCGGTGCGCACCTGTTGGTTGACGAACAGATTGAGGTAGTTGATCAGGCCGAACTCGCTGCGCTTGGCGCCGAGGGACACGTAGTCGATGACATAAGGCGCGTCACCGGCGATCTTCAGGTTCTTGTACTTGCCGGACTTGATGGTCGCGGCGGCCACGGTATTGGTCACCACCGTCGCGTCGATGTGCCCTTGGGCGACGGCCAACAGCGTGTCGTTCTGCGACTGGTAGGCGCGGAAACTGCCGCTGCCCCAGTTCTTCTGGTCTTTCTCCAATGCGATGGCTTCGTAGGTGCCGCTGGTATTGCCCACGGCCTTGCCCTTGAGGTCGGCGAAGCTGTTGATACCGGTGTTGTCGCGGGTCAGCACCACCATCTGGAAGGCGAAGTAGGGCACGGTCAGGCCGACGGTCTTGGCCCGTTCCAGGGTGTCGGAGGTGGAGGCGACGATGACATCGGCACGGCCGGAAATAAGCGCCGGGATCCGGTCCGGGAACGGCGTTTCCACGACTTCGGCATCTACCCCCAGGACCTTCGCCAGGTCGTGGCAATAGTCCACGTCGAAACCCGCCGGCTTGTTGCTTTCGTCACGAAAGCCCATGGGCGGGAAGTCCAGGGTCACCGCGCAGCGCAGCTTGCCGGAGCCGATGATGTCATCGAGCTTGTCGGCATAGGCGGGGGTGATGAACAGAGGTGCCAGGACAACACTTAACGCTACGGCCAATGCAGGGTTTTTCATAAATGCCTCGCTGTCGAATAAATGCGGTGAGATATCGTATTGAGGATTTCGTATACGATATTAGATAAGCAATCGGCGTGCCTGTCTGGCGAGTTTCTCGCGCTTATGGGTAACTCGTTGATTACAAAACAGTAATAAGAGGGGGTGGACTCGAAAGGTGCCGGAGGCCGTTTCAGTCAGGTGTTACAGATGGGAGCAATGGGCGCTCCGGCGCCCTGTTAGGGAACAGATTCAGTGCCGGCTTTCCCGATACTGGCTCGGCGACAGGCTGGTCAAGGCGCGAAACTGGCGACTGAACGCGCTGTGGTCGGTGTAGCCGCAGCGCAGGGCGATGTCGGTGATGGGCAGGTCCTTGTCCAGCAGCAGGCGCGAGGCTTCTTCCAGACGCGCCTTGTGAATCATTTGCCGGGGCGTGAGCTGGAAAATGCGTTTGCAGTGCCGCTCCAGTTGCGCCACTGACAACCCGGCGATGGTGGTCAGTTCGGCGAGGCTGATGGGGCGGGCGAAGTGATGTTTGATATGGGCATCCACCGCCGCCAGTTTCTGAAACGCTGGGTGGCTGGACTGCGGCAGTTGCAGGTCCCGGGAGATGCCGGCCAGGCCGACGATCTGGCCGTTGGGTTCGCGCAGGGCGATTTTATGAGTCAGGCACCACACCGGCTGATTGCCGTAGTACAGGTGGAGTTCGAGTTGGTCGGCCAACTCCCGACCGCTGGCCAGCACCCGTCGATCCTGTTCGGTATACAGCGGGCCGAAGCGCTCGGGGAACACCTGCTCGGCAGTGAGACCGAGCAGATCGGCGCTGTGCTTGAAGCCGCAGCGCCGGGCCAGGGTCTGGTTGACGAAGGCGTAGCGGGCCTGGGTGTCCTTGATGAAGAACACCACGTCCGTCAGGGTGTCGAGCAGCGGTGCGATGGATTGCAGGCTGTGCAGCAGGGTGCCCAGGTCGCAGGGGGTAAAGGACATGAGCGAGGGATACATGGGGCGGCATCATCTCGGGTGGGGGCAAGGGTTGCGCAAGAGTAGCAGCAGAATGATCGGCCAACTCATGTGGGAGCGAGCCTGCTCGCGATGGCGGTGTGTCAGCAACCTATCTGTATCTTAAAAACGCCATCGCGAGCTGGCTCGCTCCCACAAGGAGCTGCGCTTGTGCGGCCTAGTTGGGTGGGGTTTCTTCCAGCCCCAGCAAGGTTTCGATCCGCGCCGGGCTGAACGGCGGGCGTGGGGTGGGGGGCGTCCAGTCGAACAGATACTCCAGGGCGGCGCCGCAGACCCGGCCCTGGCACGCGCCCATGCCACAACGGCTGGCGAGCTTGGCTTCGCGCCAGCTCACGTGGCCGACCAGATCGCCGTAGGGCACGTCCTCGCACCGGCAGATCAAGGTGTCGGCCCGGGCCAGGGACTTGAACTGCCCATCGAGGGCGAAGGCCTTGTTCAGCGTCCGGGCGAAACCTTGCCAGCGCTCTCGACGCGGCCACAGGCGCTGGGCGGCCGTGGTATCGCCGACCGCCGCGTGACCGGCGATGGCGCCTTCCACCAGTGCCAGTTCGCTGCCCCCGAAACCGGTGCATTCACCGGCGGCGTAATGGTCCTGGCGGGTAGTCGCCTGCCAGGCATCCACCGCGAGGGCATGTTCGGCAAGCTCACAGCCCAGAGCCTGGCCGAGCTGGGTATTGGGGATGAGCCCGAAGCCACACGCCAACCGGTCACAGGCCAGCTCGACGATCTTGCCCTGTTGCAGCAACCGCACGCCTTCGAGCCGCTCTTGCCCCAAGGCCTCCAGCACATGGCTTGCTGTGCGGTAGTGCCGGTCGAACAACGCGAACGCTTGCAGAAGCTTGCCCGGCCAGCGCGGCAATTGCGCGGCGAAACCGGTCACGGCGGCACGGCTGGCCTGCTCGGCAATCCTTAACACGTGGGCACCCTGATGCCTGGCCGTGGCGGCGCTGGCCAACAGCAGCGGCCCACTCCCGGCGATCACCAGACGTTCATCCCGCACCGGCAGGCCCGCCTTGATCAGCGCCTGCAAGCCGCCGGCACCGGTGACGCCGGGCAGGGTCCAGCCGGGGAAGGGCAGCAGCAACTCACGGGCGCCGGTGCACAGGATCAGGCGCTGGTAGGTGATCTGCCAACCGCGCTCGGCATTCTCTACCAATAGGGTTTTATCGGCGGCGCAAGCGATCACCCGGGTGCCGGCATGGCAGCGCACATTGGCGCAGGTCTGCAACCGCTCGCGCAGGCGGCGTGCCGCAGTGGGCAGGCTGGCCTGGGGGCCGTCGCGCCAGATCTGCCCCCCAGGTAACGGGTTGTCGTCCAGCAGCACGATAGACGCGCCGCGGCTGGCCGCAGCCAGGGCGGCGGACATGCCGGCGGGGCCGGCGCCAATGATCAGCAGGTCGGTGGTTTCGTTCATGGTCGAGTCTGCACGTGCATGCCGTCGCGGCATAGGGTCTGGCAGGCCAGGCGGCGCTGGCCGTCGATTGTTACCCGACATTCCTGGCAAATACCCATGCCGCACAAGGGCGCACGTCGCTGGCCGCTGACCGAGGTGCGACTGCAACCGTCGGCGCCCAGGGCCAGGGCGGCGGCGACACTGGTGCCTTGGGTGACCGTCAGTGGGCGGCCGTCCAGGAATAATTCAGGCATCGGGAGGATTCCAATATGAAGCCGTGGCGAGGGGATTTATCCCCGTTGGGCTGCGCAGCAGCCCCTCTGGATTACCCTGACACATCGAGTAGCCAGACTTCAGGGCCGCTACGCGCCCCAACGGGGATAAATCCCCTCGCCACAGGGATTTAGCTGACATACACAGGTTCTCCCAGGAAACGCTCCGGCAGGTAGGCCTGAGGGGCCAACGGCGAGGCTTCGTTGAACAGCTGCGCCACCAGCAGGTCAGCCGTCGCGGGGGCCGTTGTGACTCCCAGTCCTTCATGTCCCACCGCCAGCCACAGGCCCTTGCGTTGCGGGTGCTGTCCCACCAGCGGCAGGCCGTCGGGGCTGGCGGCGCGGAAGCCGGTCCAGGCGCGGATGCCGTTGAGCTGTGCCAGCCCGGGCATGTAGTCGACGGCGCGCTTGAGCATCTTCGCCAGCATCCAGCCTTCCACTTGCGGGTCGACGGTGCCGAACTGCCGCGAGGCGCCGATGAACAGTTGCCCGGTGGGACGGGGCTGGATATTGCACGCCACCGATGGGCCGCTGGCGTTGTGGGCACTGGTGACATAGCCCAGTTCGACCAGGGTGTGGGTGACGGTGGCGGGGTAGCGATCGGTGATCAGCAGATGGCCTTTCTTCGGCTCGATCGGCAGCTCCGGGCACAGTTCGGTGGCCTGGATACCGTTGGCGAGGATCACCGCCTCGGCCCTCAACCAGCGCCCGTCGTCCAGGCGTACCTGCGAGCCGTCCACTTCGGCGACCTGCGCACGCTGCTGGCGGATGTGCGGGCTGTCCAGCATCCAGCGCGCGGCGGCGGGGGCGTAGAGGATGCCGTCGCCCTTGATCAGCAGGCCGCCCTCCAGACCTTCGCGCAACTCGGGTTCGCGCTGACGCAGGGCCCCGCGTCCGATCAGCTCGCAGGCTTCTCCGTGAGCCAGCAGATTCAGGTACTTGCTGTTGGCGACCGCCATCTCCTGCGGATTGGCCGCCAGCCACAGGGTGCCGTTGTTGCGCCAGGCACAGCCTTCGGGCAGGAGATGGGCCAATTCGCGCCAGCGTCCCAGGGAGTATTGACTGAGGGCCAGTTCCGCCGGATTGTCGTCCAACACCAGCAGATGCCCCATGCCGGCCGCTGTCGCGCCGTGCCAGCCGGCGTCGAGCACCACCACCTTCAAGCCACGCTGGGACAAGGCCCGGGCACAGGCTGCACCGATGATGCCGGCACCGATGACGATCACGTCGGCGATCAGGCCCTCGGTCACAGGCGAATGCCCCAGGCGAACGGGTCATCCGCTTCGATGATCAGCGTGGTTTCGGCGCTGATATAGGCACGGCCGCGAATCGTCGGCACGATGCGCTCGCCCGCCTGTTCATAAGAACCTTCGAACTCGCTGCCAATCACACTGGCCTGGCGCCAGCTCTGACCGGGTTGCAGCTTGCCGTCCGCGGCCAGGCACGCCAGCTTGGCACTGGTGCCGGTGCCACAAGGGGAGCGGTCGTAGGCCTTGCCGGGACAGAGTACGAAGTTGCGGCTGTCGGCTTGCGGGTCGTCAGCGAACAGCTCGATATGATCGATCAGCCCGCCGTCCTCGCCACGAAAGCCTTGCTGTTCCAGCGCTTGCTGCACAGCGTAGGTGTAGGCGGTCAATGCGTCGAGGTTGTCGCTCGCCACTCGCTGGCCGTGGTCGGCGATAAGGAAGAACCAGTTGCCGCCCCAGGCCACATCGCCTTCCACAGGGCCGATACCGGGTACTTCCAGGCGCAGCGCCTTACGGTAACGATAGGCGGGCACGTTGCGCACGCTGACCGAACGATCCTCATGCAAGGTGGCCTGGACGGTGCCCACCGGGGTTTCGATGCGATGCACGCCCGGGCCGATCCGCCCCAGGTGGGCCAGCGACGCCACCAGGCCGATGGTGCCGTGGCCGCACATGCCCAGGTAACCACTGTTGTTGAAGAAGATCACCCCGGCGCAGGCACTCGGGTCTACCGGTTCACAGAGCAGCGCGCCCACCAGCACGTCGCCGCCCCGAGGTTCCAGCACGCAGGCGGCACGCCAGGCATCATGCTGCGAGGCCAGGCGCTGCCTGCGCTCGGCCATGCTGCCCTGGCCGAGATCGGGAAAACCGTCGGTGACCAGGCGGGTCGGCTCACCGCCGGTGTGGGAATCGATCACAGTGATGCGCTTCATGGGACCACTTCCGTTCAGATAAGTGAGCGCAAGCGTGGCCCGCAACAGGGGGGAGCGGCTTGATGGTTTTATCTGTCGCCCATGACGAAATCGGCACAGTGCAGGGGGCGCTCATCAGTCGGACGCGTATCTCCACTGCCACTCGATGTGTTCCGTATTGATGCCCAGGGCCTCGAACTTTTCCGCCACGTAGCGCAGGCAGGCACCTCCGTCGGGGCGGTAGTGCCCGGAGGCATCGTTGACCATGGCAATCACATGTTCCATGCGATGTTCCCTGATCCTGAATTCCCCTGCGCACGTGACCGGCCTGCCACTGCCGAGTTGGCTGTGCCGGATGTAGTTGGCCCGGTCAGCATGTTCCCAGCGTTTATAGATGACGGAGTTCTCCGGGGTATACACCCAGGTGTAGCTATTGGACTGGTCGTTGGGCGCGAGTATTTCGCTGGTTTGCGATTTCAATTGATTGCCGATCAGTTGGCCATCCCACATTCCCACCAGTTGACCGACGCCGTCGATTTTCGACGGGTCATAACAACGCCAGTGCATGAGATCGCCAATGAAGGGCATCCATCTGATCGGGTAGGTCTGGGCGTTGAGATCAATCGATCGCTTGTCGGAATTCATCCAGTCGGAAAAATGCACATGGCCTGACCATACGGCCAGCAAGTGCGAGGATGAATTCTTCAGCCAACGGCGTACCTGCTTGAAGGACAGGTTGGTGTAGATGTCATTGGCCTTGATCAGCACGGATTCCAGTTCCCAGTCATCGGTGGCGATCGGATGGGCTTCGGGCCTCTGGTAGAAGGTCACGCCGTCGATTTCGGACAATGAGATCCGGGGGCGGCCGAACAGTCTGGGCAGGTCGATTTCCACCGTGATGGTCTGCCCGACTCGCGGGGCTTCACAGAATAATTGCATCTGGCTGAGGGGGCCCATGGACACATACAGGGTGTCGTCGGTGCCAGCCCAATGTTCATTGGTGATCGAGGCTGTCACCGTCAGGGTGTCTACAATGGTGTCGGTCATGATTGGAGGTGCGTTCTATCTCTGATTAAGAAGTCACCGATTCTGGCGCCGCATGGCAGGACCCTGGTGGTACATATGTATATGCGCAAAAAAATGCCGGGTCGCTCAGCGCCCCGGCATTGTCTTTTAGCGATCAGCGTCAATGGCTGGAAGGCAGGAACTCGAACAGCGTCTTGCAGACGCCGGCGATGTGTTCGTCCAGCAGTTTCACCGCCCGTTCAACATCACCGGCACGGCAGGCATCGAGGATTTCCCGGTGCTCGTGATCGGCGCGTTCCTTGCCGGCCGACAGGCTCATCTGCATGCGCAGGTATCGCTCCAGCTTGTCGTGGACCGAGCGGATCAGGCCGACCAGGAAGGGCCGTTGTGCCGGCTCGTAGAGGCAGGCGTGCAACTGCCAGTTGAGTTCGGCCCAACGCCCGACGTCGTCCTCGCCGATGAACTCGCGGCAGATCGCCTCGGCGCGAGCGAAGGTGTCTTCGGTCATGTTGGGAATCGCCAGGCGCAGCACCTTGTCCTCCAGCAACATCCGCACTTCGAACATCTGCGCCAGCTCCACCTCGGAAATCCGCGTGACCATCGCGCCGCGATTACGCTGGAACATCACCAGCCCCTCGGCCTCCAGCCGCTTGAGGGCTTCGCGCACGGGGATCTTGCTGACGTTGAACTGACGGGCGATATCGTCCTGGCGAATCGGCTCGTCCTCGGCAAAATGCCCGGCCACGATGGCTTCGCGCAGGTGACGGGTAATGATTTCCGAAGTAGAAGGGGTGTTGCCCAGGTCGGGCAGTTTGAACTTGGATAAAGTCACGGCGGCGGGTCGGTTGCTGAGTTGGGGATATGGTATACGACTTGGCGGAGGTGGTGTCTCGGATCTTGACGCTACCCTCCAGACGAGTGAACCCTTGTGGCGAGGGGATTTATCCCCGCTGGGGCGCGAAGCGGCCCCAAAATCACGCAATTTGGGTGCCGCTTAAATCCAGGGGGCCGCTTCGCAGCCCAGCGGGGATAAATCCCCTCGCCACAGGGGGATGTGTCAGCCGTGGGACATACGGGTGACATACGCCTCTGTCCGCACGATGACCCATCCCGTCACCAACGCACCCAGCGACAACGCCACCCCGAACAGGACCAACGCCACATCGGCGCCGAATTGATCAGCCAAAAGGCCTGTGACCACCACCGGAATGCTGAACCCGACGTACGCGAACAGGAAGAACCCGGCACTGACCCGGGCCTTTTCCTGGCCGGCCAGTGCGGTGATCGCCGATAGCCCGCCCAGGTACAGAAAACCGTAGCATGCACTGCTGGCCCCCAGCGCCCCGAGCAACACCGCGATCAGCGAACCGGTGCTCGCGCCCCAGGCCAGCAGGGCATAGCTCAAGGGCAGTACCAGCAAACCAAACCCGGTGGCCCTGGCCGGCTGCATGCGGCGGGCCCACGGTTGGAACAGCAACCCGCAACTGATCACCGTGAAGGTCGACAGGCCTGACCATTGCTGCAGATCGTGGCGTGCCAGCACCGAGGGCAGTATCGCGATGACCAGACCCGAGGTCGCCCAGGCCAGCAGCATGGAGAAGCCATAGGGCAGGCTGCCGGCGGGGAACAGCGGCAGGCGCAGCATCGGCGCCCGAGTCGTTCTGGCGGCAGGGTCCGGCAGCCTGGACACCACGACGATCGCGATACCGGCCAGAATCAGTTGCAGCCAGAAACTGCCGGGCACGACACTCTGATGGACAAAGAGGAACAGACTGGTCAATGCGGCCCCCAGGCCGAACCCCAGGGAGGTGCTGGCGGTGATCCGATTGGCAGCGGAGCGGCTATCGCCGCCGGCCATCAGTTCGGTCATATAGGCCGTCGAAGTAGCCGAGGCCAGGCCCGTGCCCACGCCCATCATCAGCCGCGCCAGGCCCAGCGCGACGAGGTTTGGCCAGATGGAGGTGACGACCGTCGCCAGCATCGACAAACCCAGCGCCAGCAGTATCAGGGGCCGGCGTCCGACCCGGTCGGCCAGCCCGCCGAAGGCCAGCAGCACCGGCAACACCCCCAGCACATAGCACGAAAAGGCGACCGCCGTGGCACCGGCGCCGTAGCCGGATGCCTGGGCATAGGTGGTATATAGCGGCGCCTGCAGGTTGACCGCAAGGGTGATCAGGCAAAGGCCGAAAGCCAGTCCCCATGAGTGTCGATGTTGTGCGTCCAAGCGTGTTCCCCGGGAGTCGTTGAGTAGGCGTCCGCTGGACTATCACTGCCGGGCTTCGCGGGAACAAGGAACAGGCCTAGGGGTTTTGTGATTAACTGTTCGCTTGAAATCGGCGAACACTTCAAGAGCACCCAGCATGGACCTGAACATCGACCGAAATGCCGTCGAACCCGTGACCCGGCAATTGATGACTCAGCTCGTGGGCTGGATCAGCAGCCATCGCATCCGCCCCGGTGCCCGAATGCCTTCCATCCGGCAACTGGCCCAGGAAAACGACGTCAGCCTGTCGTGCGTGATCAAGGCCTATGACCAACTGGTTGCCAGCGGGGTGTTGGAGTCCCGGCATGGATCGGGTTTCTTCGTCGCGCACCAGGTGTCTCGGCCCCTGGAAACGGATGTTGAAACGGGTGAGGGGGCATGGACTTTATTCGACAACGAATCGACGCAGCTCAAGCTCGGCTGCGGCTGGCTGCCCGACACCTGGCGCGACGACGCCGATCTGGGTCAGGCGATCCGCCAGGTGGTGCGCAGCGACAATCAGGCACTGTTCAACTACAGCACGCCCCTGGGCTCTGTTCATCTGCGCCAGCACATCCAGAAACGCCTGGGCCTGATCGACATACACACCGATCTTGCGCAGATCCTCACCACCCAAGGCGCCAGTCATGGCCTCGACCTGCTGGTGCGCACGCTGCTCAAGCCCGGCGACCTGGTCCTGGTGGAAAGCCCTGGTTACTACAACCTGTTCAATTTGCTGAGGTTGCACGGGGTCAGGACCGTGGCGGTGCCGAGAGGTCCCCAAGGCCCGGATATCGAGAGCCTGGAGCACTTGCTCGAACAGCACAAACCCACCTACTTTTTCATCAACAGCATGTACCAGAACCCCACCGGCACCAGCCTCGCGCCGAGCGTCGCGTATCGACTGCTGCAACTGGCCAACCAGCACGATTTCCGCCTCATCGAAGACGACATCTACGCCGACTTCCAGAATGGGCCGACGTCCCGCCTGGCGACTCTGGATGGCCTGGACCGGGTGATCTACCTGGCGAGCTTTTCCAAGACGTTGTCCAGTTCGCTGCGCATCGGTTACGTCGTCGCCCAGCCCGACGTCATCCACCGGCTGGCCGAGGTCAAGATGGTGACCGGCATCGGCTGCTCGCTGTTGGCGGAAAATGTCGTGGCGACACTGCTCGCCAATGGCGCTTATCGCAAGTTGCTGCAACGCCTGCGTCAGCGTTTGAACAAGCAGATGGCGAGTACGCTGCGCCAACTTGACCAGGCGCATTGGGAGGTCTTCGCCGAGCCGACCGGAGGCCTGTTCGTGTGGGCCAGGCCCCGATATGTGGAGAGCGAGCAAGTGCTGCAGATCGCTCGTGAAGCGCAGGTCCAGCTCTCACAGGGCGCCAGTTTCATGCCGGCTGGGGAGACGTGCGACTGGCTGCGGCTGAACGTGGCGTTCGTTCAGGATGTTCGTGCGCAGACGTTTTTCCGTCGGATCGAAGAGGCGTCGCTGGCTGAACAGAGAAATGAAGCTCTGTGAGAGTTGGTAGGAATGCATGATTCTGTGGGAGCAAAGCTTGCTCGCGATTGGAAATCTCAGTCGGTAACAATGTTGGCGAGTCTGTCGCCATCGCGAGCAAGCTTTGCTCCCACAGAGTGCTTTGTTGTTGATCCTTGATTTGATGGCGCTCGAGTGGCGATGGTGAGCGCAGACTGCGGAATGCTAATGGTAATTTGTATCAAACAGGAATGAGTTGCTGTATCTTTCGCGACACATTCTTGTCGACTGTCCGGAGACGGTCGGTTTTTCCATTAAGGTTGTGTTTCGATGCGTCGGATTCTCGTTTCACTGTGTGTGCTCCAGGCTTATTCCGTTTCCACCTGGGCAGATGAGCCCATCGCCCCGGACCCGGCGCCGCTGGAGTTGCAGGCCACGGACATCGTGGGGCTTTCGGACACTGAAACCGCGCAGGGGCCCGTCAACGGCTATCACGCCACCCGTTCGGCCAGCGCCACGCGCACCGACACCGCCATTCATGAAACCCCGCAATCCATCAGCGTAGTGTCCCGCGACGTGGTGGAAGACCTCGGCGCTACACGCCTGCAGGATGCCCTCGATTACGCGGGTGGCGTGGGGCGGGCCAACAACTTCGGCGGCCAGGGCCTGACCACGTTCACGGTGCGCGGTTTCACCACCGGAGAGTTCTATCGCAACGGTTTCCCGATCAACCGTGGCTACCCGAACATGCCCGACGCCAATACCATCGAGCGGCTTGAAGTGCTGCGCGGCCCGGCGACCATGCTGTACGGCCGTGGCGATCCAGGCGGCACATTCAACGTGGTGTCCAAGCAACCGCTGGCCGAGCGCACGGTGACCCTGGGCAGCCAGCTCAACGACCAGGGCATGCGTCGCGGCACGCTGGATGCATCCGGGCCGTTGGATGAGGAGGGGCGCCTGGCCTATCGCCTGAACGTGATCGGTGAGGGTGGCGACACCTTCCGCGACCATGTCGAGACCGAGCGTTATGGCGTCGCGCCGGTGCTGAGCTGGCAGGTCAACGACACCACCCGCCTGACGTTCGAAGGCGACTTCATGCGCAACAACCATCCGCTGGACCGTGGCCTGACGCATTACGCTGGCCAGCGTGGCACGGCCTCCCGGGATACCTTCTTCGGCGAAAAAGACGCCGGCAAATTGCACAACGACAACAACATGGCGCAGCTGCGTTTCGAGCACATGCTCAACGACGACTGGACCCTGGCCGGTGGCACCCAGTGGCTCGACGGCACCTTGCAGGGCAACGCGGTGGAAGGCAACGGCATCGCCGCCGACGGCCGCACCCTGGGCCGTAACTTCAATTACCGCAAACTGGAATGGACCGACCGGGACACGCAGCTCAACCTCACCGGGCACTTTTCAACCGGCGGGTTCGAGCACACGTTGTTGACCGGGGTCGAGTACGAAGACTACGACTATCAGTCGATCATTCAGCGTTCCGCCGCCGGGGCGGGTGCCTACCCGATCGATATCTTCGATCCGGTGTATGGTCAGCCTCGTCCGGCCCTGACACGTACCCCCACCGACGACCAGGAGAACCTCAAGACATTCGGTGTGTTCGTCCAGGATCAGGTGGCGCTCACCGAGCGCCTGAAGCTGTTGGCGGGGGCGCGTTTCGAGCGCTTTGAACATGAGTACGAGACCTTCGTGCCCAATGGCAGGAACTGGGACAAGAATGACAGCGCGGTAACGCCGCGGGTCGGGGTGATTTACGACCTGACTGACACAGTGGCCGTTTACGCGAACACTGCCCGTTCTTTCAAGCCCAACACCGGTGCCAGCCGTCAGGGTGGCGGATTCAAGCCGGAAGAGGGCAAGTCCTATGAGATGGGCGTGAAGTGGGAAGCGCTGGATCGTCAGCTGAGTGTCGATGCCGCCATCTACCAGATCGAAAAACGCAACGTACTTACCACCGATCCAGTGGATTCGACTTTCAGTGTGGCGGCAGGCGAAGTGCGCAGCCGTGGCTTCGACCTGAACGTGGCGGGCAACCTGACACCGGAGTGGCGCATGATCGGCGGCTATGCTTATGTCGATGCCGAGGTGACCAAGGACACCAGTATCCCCAGCGGCACCCGCCTGCTCAACGTGCCGAAGAACACCTTCAGTCTGTTGAACGTCTACGAGTTCCAGGACGGTGGCCTCAAGGGGCTGGGCCTGGGAGCGGGGGTCAGATACGTGGATGAGCGGGCCGGCCAGACCGCGGCGAATGCGTTCTCGATGGACAGCTATACCGTCGTCGACCTGCTCGGCTACTACAAGGTCAACGAACGGATCCGCCTGAACCTGGACCTGAAGAACCTGTTCGACGCCGATTACGAGGAAGGCGCCTTCGGCAACGTCTACGCCTACCCGGGCGCACCGCGAACGGTGCAGGCGGGCATTTCCTATACCCTCTAAAGCAAGTGCACTCCCTGTGGGAGCGAGCTTGCTCGCGATAGCGGTCTGTCAGTCAATAATTTCCATCTGACACACCGCCATCGTGAGCAGGCTCGCTCCCACAATGGGGCTGTGGCGATGCCTACCACTTACCCGTGCTCATCCCGCCATCCACCGGCAGTACCGCGCCGGTCGTAAAGTCGGCGCTCGCCAGATACAGCACGGCCTCGGCGATTTCCCCTATGGTGCCCACGCGGCCGGCCGGGGCCAGGTGGTTGAGGAATTCGCGATGGGCCGGGTCATGCATCGGCGTATCGATGATCCCGGGCGCGACGGCGTTGACCTTGATGTTGTGCGGCGACAGCTCGAGGGCCAGGGCCCGGGTCATCTGGTTGACGCCGCCCTTGATCAACACCGGCAGTGCGGCTGGCACCTGGATATTCGGCTGCAGGGCCACAGCGGCGGAAATGTTGATGATGAAGCCCTGCCGGCGACCGATCATGTGCGCGGCGGCCGCCTGGCTGGCGTAGACCAGTCCCTTGAGGTTGGTGTCCAGCAACGACTCCAGGTCTTGGGGGCTGTATTCGATGAAGGGTTTGGGCAGGAAGAACCCGGCATTGTTCACCAGCCCATCAACGGCGCCGAACGCTTCGATGGCTTTGGCGATGAGCTGGGTCGACGTGGCAGGGGCGGCGATATCGCCGGCCACACCGATGAAACGGGCCGAATGATCGAACCGCCCGGCGGCGTCGTCCAGCCCCGCGCGGGAACGGGCATTGCCGACCACGTTATAACCCCGGTCCAGAAACGCCTTGACCAGACCCAGGCCGATGCCGCTGGAGGCACCGGTGATGATGACGGTTTTGTTGAGACTCATGATGTGACTCCTGATCGTTGAGTTGAACCGCTGCGCCGGTAGGGGCGCTGGTTGAGATCAGGGTATTGATGCGCTGGAGATTGATAAACGGGGCGGGCGGTACTTGAGTTGATACTTGATGTAATTAATCTCTCATTCAACCCAAGCCCCTTGTGGGAGCGAGCCTGCTCGCGATAGCGGTCTGTCAGTAGAACAATTTTCAGCTGACACACCGCTATCGCGAGCAGGCTCGCTCCCACAGGGGGAAATAGGGCCGACAGGCACAAAAAAGCCCGGTCAATCAGCCGGGCTCGATGAAAGCAGATCCTCACTCCTTGGGAAGACTTCGGTATTGCGTGGTTGTCATGCCCGCATAACCCCAGTTATCCGTATCGACTTCCTCGATCACGATATGGGTCAGGTGCGGATCCTTGCCCAGTACACGCTGGAGGGTTTCAGTGATCTCCGAGATCACCTGGGCTTTCTGTTCGCGGGTGACGCCATCGCGGGTGATACGCACATTGACGAAAGGCATGTTGCACTCCTGCTGGTTGAGAGAAGGCGCGCAGGTTTCCCAGCGCGACCGAAGCCACTGTATTTATACGCCACGGGCTGATAAATAGACCTCTACGATCTTCAGTTGATACACGGTGTAACGAATTATGAAGCGACATTTCGAAGACCTGCAGTTGGGCAGCATAGAACTGTTTTGCCTGGCAGCCGAAGCGGGCAGCTTCACGGCAGCGGCCCAGGTGGCAGGCGTGACCCCGGCGGCGGTGAGCCGTTCGATTTTTCGCCTGGAGGAACGCCTGGGTTCGCGCCTGTTCGTACGCACCACCCGCAGCATCCGCCTGACCGACGCCGGCAAGACCTATTTCGAGCAGTGCCGGCAGGCGTTGACCCAACTGGTGGAGGCGCAACAGGAGATGATGGGGGCGCAATCGATGCCGTCCGGGCAACTGCGCATCAGCCTGCCCACGACCTATGGTCATCACCGGATCCTGCCCTTGCTGCCGGCATTCCGCGCGCTGTACCCGCAAGTCAGCGTGGACGTGCACCTGAGCAACCGGAATATCGACTTCGTCGCCGAGGGCTATGACCTGGCGATTCGGGTCCGCGCCCAGCCAGACTCTTCTCTGATTGCACGCTTGCTGGAGGATGCGAAGCTGGTGGTGGTCGCGGCGCCGGACTATCTGCGCAGGGTCGGCACGCCGCGCACCCTCGAAGACCTGGACGATCACGAATGCATTCAGTTCGAGTTGCCCAGCAGCGGCCGGCGAATTTCCTGGCTGTTCAATGTCGACGGCAAGGAGCGGGAGGTATTCGGTCAGGGTAACTATTGCTGTTCGGACGATGTGCTGGGGGGGGTGACGCTGGCCAAGCATGGCGCGGGACTGTTCCAGACCTACCGCTTCATCGTCGAGCAGGAACTGGCGGACGGAGACCTGGTGGAAGTGCTGCAGCCATTCAGTGGTCGCTCACGTCCCTTCACCTTGCTCTATCCCCATGGCCGCTACATGCCCCAACGGGTTCGCGCCTTCGTCGATTTCCTGTTGCAGCATCGGGAGCAGTGGGCTGGCGGCTAAGGGCAATCCCTGTGGGAGCGAGCCTGCTCGCGATAGCGGTAGTCACTGGACTGACGCCATCGCGAGCAGGCTCGCTCCCACATTGGGTCCTGGGTTGACCGCAAGATCACTGTCTACTGACAGACCCTGTGGAGGTGATTAGAACTTGAACGCCTGCCGCCCGATCAGCAGCCACTTGCCATTCTTCTGCTTCTGCCAGATCTGAAAGTTCTCGATTTCAGTCGGCACGATGTCGGTGCCCTTGATCGCCTGGGCCGAGAAATGGTTGCGCACCAGGGCGGTGTCACCTGACAGGGTGATTTTCTGATTCTTCATTTCCAGGGTCTTGAACGCGCTCTTGCCGGTTTCGATGTCGGCGATGAAAGCTTTCTTGTCCTGGATGTTGCCGCTGGAGTGACCGTAGGTGAGGTTCTCGGCAGCCAAGGCCTGAAGCTGGGGAATGTCCTTGTGCAGCATGGCCTGGGTCAGGTGGTCGACGGCCTGGGCCACGTCTTGCTCGGCCGAAGCAACGGCCGTGGCTGCGTAGCCGCTGAACAGGCACAGGAAGCTGATGACCAATGTCGCTTTCTTCATGGGTGTTTCCTTGTTGTTGTAGGCATGAGGAATAGTGTGAGCGCTTTGGAATGTGCTCGTCTGTCATCGTACAACTGTTTTGAGCGTGAGGATAGCGAAGGTGTGGGTCGTGGCAAAGCGTGCGCATCGTTCGCAGGCCTTGTGGAGAGGGAGCATGCTCCTGCTGGGTTGTGCAGAGGCACTCAGGAACGACCCGTTGGACCGTAAGGGCGGATGTTCCTTTATTGACCGTGTGCGTGGAACGTAAAAAAAGAGCCTGATAGTTTCAATCAGGCTCTGAAATGAATAGATGAACCCCCTGGCTTCTGACAGGAAGTTAACTGATTTGATAGGTGTCAGATAATTCTGAAACTTCAACTGAGTACTCATTGGAATTCATATCTTTATAGCTAAGTCGTCCAGCAAAAACAAATTTGAAGTAAACTTTTTTACTTGAACCGTCCTTACCTTCAATGAAGATTAAGTCGTCAGGACGATAATTTTTAAAGCTCTGTTCAGTACAAGTGTGGTTTCGCATTTCGCGTTCTCCGAAGGGGGCGGAGACGTGATTGTTTTTTATTTTTATTGAATAGAGAACTGTCAGGTTTGACAGTTTTATATAAGACTTTCAGGCGGTATTTGGTCTCTTTATTCAGTTGGGGCAGGTTATCTGAGCCTGTCTGGCAGGCGATTCACTTATGCTTCAGAAATCACCCCCGAACCGCCCCCCGAATCCCTTCCAGTAACATGGTGAACGCCGGGTTGTCATTGTCTTCGTGCCACACCAGATGCAACTCGCTCTGTACCCCTTCGCCCAGATCGATTTCCCGGAACACCACCTGCTTGAACACCACGCTGGTGGCACAGCGCGGCACCAGCGCCAGGCCCATGCCGGCGTTGACCAGCGCCAGGATCGTCAGTGATGAGCCCAGCCATTGCACGAATTGCGGCGCGACCCGGGCCGAGCGGAGCATGCCGGTGAGCAATTCGTTGAAGGGTGGGTAGGCGGAGTGGGAATACATCAGAAACGGCTCGCTATCGAGGTCCTGGACGCTGACGGATTCGGCACGGGCCAGCGGATGACTTGCAGGCACCGCCAGGACAAAGGGCTCGCGCACCAGGCATTCGGTGGCGTAGCCGGTTTCCAGCAGCGGCGAGCGGACGATGCCCAGGTCGATACGCCGCGCGCGCAAGGCTTCATGCTGTTGGTAGGTGTTCATTTCCGACAGGACGATTTTCACTTGGGGCTGTTTCAGCCGTGCTTCGGCAATGACCTTGGGCAGGAACTCGTACACCGCACTGCCGACGAAGCTGATGGTGACCGAGCCGATGTCGCCCTGGGCGAAGCGCCGGGCGGCCGTGGCGGCTTGTTGCGCCTGCTCCAGCAGGTTCTGCGCCTCGATGAAAAAAGCCCGGCCGGCGGCGGTGAGGGCAACGCTGCGGGTGCTGCGGGTGAACAGCTCGACGCCCAGGTGATGCTCCAGCAGTTGGATCTGCCGGCTCAAGGGCGGCTGGGTCATGTTCAACCGTTCGGCGGCGCGGCGGAAATTGAGTTCCGTTGCGACGGTGGTAAAGCAGCGCAGCTGGGCCAGTTCAAACATTGATTCAATCCAGGTATCAATCAAGTGCCAAGTTAGATTAGACGGGAACAATACACGCCGTCCATCATCGAGCCGTTCCCCACAAAAACAACGATTGGGAGGCTCCCCTTGAACAACGTACCGGACTCCACCGATGACAGTACCCTGGCGCGCGCCGCGGCCAAGGTCAAACGTCATGTACTGCCCCTGGTGGTGGTGATGTTCATCGTCAACTACATCGACCGGGTCAACATCGGTTTCGTACGCAGCCACCTGGAAACCGACCTGGGTATTGGTGCCGCCGCCTATGGCCTTGGCGCCGGGCTGTTCTTCGTTGGCTACGCGCTGTTCGAAGTACCGTCCAACATGCTCCTGCAACGCTACGGCGCCCGGGCCTGGCTGACGCGGATCATGTTCACCTGGGGCGCGGCGGCGATGGCCATGGCCTTCGTGCGCGGCGAAACCAGTTTCTACGTGCTGCGCTTCATTCTCGGCGCAGCGGAGGCGGGGTTCTTTCCCGGCATCATCTACTACTTCACTCAATGGTTGCCGGCCAACGAGCGCGGCAAGGCGATGGCGATCTTCCTCAGCGGTTCGGCCATCGCTTCGGTGATTTCCGGGCCGGTGTCAGGTGCGCTGTTGAATGTCAGCGGCATGGGCCTGCATGGCTGGCAGTGGATGTTCCTGATCGAAGGTTTTGCCTCTATCGTGCTGTGCGGGTTTGTCTGGTTCTGGCTGCAATCGCACCCCAACCAGGCCAAATGGTTGACCGCCGAAGAGAAAGCCGTGTTGACCGCGACGATTGCCGAAGAACAGCGGGCCCGGGAAGCCGCGCAGGTGGTCAAGCCATCGATGTTCAAGCTGCTCGCCGACCGGCAGATCGCGCTGTTCTGTTTCATCTATTTCTCTATCGCCCTGACGATCTATGGCGCCACGTTCTGGCTGCCGAGCATGATCAGGAAAATGGGTAGCCTGGGGGATTTCCAGGTCGGTTTGCTCAACTCCATCCCGTGGATCATTTCCATCGTGGCGATGTACGGCTTTGCAGCCCTGGCCGGCAAATGGAAATTCCAGCAGGCGTGGGTCGCGGCGACCCTGGTGATCGCGGCGTTCGGCATGTTCATGTCCACCACCGGCGGGCCAATCTTCGCCTTCGTCGCCATCTGTTTCGCGGCCATTGGTTTCAAGGCGGCGTCGGCGTTGTTCTGGCCGATTCCCCAGGGTTACCTGGACGCCCGCATCGCGGCGGCGGTGATTGCCTTGATCAACTCCATCGGCAACCTCGGCGGCTTCGTTGCACCGACGGCATTCGGCTTCCTGGAGCAGACCACCGGCTCCATCGAGGGCGGCCTGTACGGCCTGGCGATTACCTCACTGATCGCCGCCGTGGTGATCTTTTTCGCCCGCACTTCGCCGGGGCGTGACACGCCCAGCTCATTGTCCGGCAAGCGCGAAACCCCCGCGCAGGCCCGTCCGCAGGAAAACCACCGAGCCTTGAACCCTGGCCCATCGGGAGCCGCTGTATGAAGATCAAACGCGTCACCGTCACCCCCATTGCCTTTCGCGATCCACCATTGCTCAACGCCAGCGGCATCCATGAGCCATTTGCGCTGCGCTCGATCATCGAGATCGAGAGTGACAACGGCTACATCGGTTTGGGCGAGAGCTACGGCGATGCCCCGGCCCTGGCGATCCAGCAGCAACTGCAGGACCAGTTGATCGGCCTGGACCCGTTCAACCTCAACCAGTTGCGGGCCATCGTCCAGGCCACCGTCGCCGCGCAACGGCCCGCCAGTGTCGCCGGCGCCGAACTGGCGCCGGGCTCCCATGCGAGCAAGGCCGTGAGCAACGCCTACTCGGCATTTGAAGTGGCTTGCCTGGACCTTCAGGCCCATTACCTGAACGTGCCGTTGGTGGATCTGCTGGGCGGCGCGATTCGCGAGGAAATACCGTTCAGTGCGTACCTGTTTTTCAAGTACGCCGAGCACATCGATTCGCCGTATCCGCCGGACAGCTGGGGCGAGGCGCTGACTGAACAGCAGATCGTCGCCCAGGCCCGGCGCATGATCACCGACTACGGTTTCAAGAGCATCAAGCTCAAGGCTGGCGCACTGGAGCCGGAGCATGAAGTGGCGTGCATCAAGGCGCTGAAACAGGCGTTTCCCGGCTACCCGTTGCGCATCGACCCGAATGCCAACTGGTCGCTGGAAACCTCCATTCGCATGGCCGAGCTGCTGGGCGATGACCTGCAGTATTACGAAGACCCGACGCCGGGGCTGGAGGGCATGTCCGAGCTGCACAAGCGCACCGGCCTGCCGTTGGCGACCAACATGGTGGTCACCGATTTCGACGAGTTTCGCCGCAGCGTAGCGCTGAACAGCGTGCAGATCGTGTTGGCCGACCACCATTACTGGGGCGGCCTGCGGGACACCCAGGCGCTGGCGAAAATGTGCGACACCTTTGGCCTCGGCGTGTCGATGCATTCGAACTCGCACCTGGGCATCAGCCTCATGGCCATGGCCCACGTGGCCGCCGCGGTGCCGAACCTGGACTATGCCTGCGACACCCATTACCCATGGCAAGAGCCGGATGAGGAGGTGATCAAGGGGGGCAAGCTGCCGATTGTCGATGGCTGCGTGAAAATCACCCGGGCACCGGGACTCGGGCTGGAGCTGGACCGGGACCAACTGGGCATGTTGCATGAACAGTTCCTGCGCTGCGGCATTCGCCAGCGCGACGATGTGCGGCAGATGCAGCGCTACCGACCGGACTGGAAGACCGTCAAGCCGAGGTTCTGAACTGAAGCAAGGAGGCCTTTGTGGCGAGGGGATTTATCCCCGCTGGGCTGCGGAGCAGCCCTAAAACCCGACAACTCGGTATGCCAGACAGAATGGGGGGCTGCTTTGCAGCCCAGCGGGGATAAATCCCCTCGCCACAAGTAGATGTGCCAGCCCACACCCAAAGTACCGCGTCCGCCGGCAGTGCAGTCGTACACCCAAACTGCCGCGCCGGGCCGGCGCTTCCAAAGCACCCGCCAATTGCCTCCAAGGCAGCGTATGGCGGGGCCCGCAGCCTTTCGATAATCGCCTCCGACATCCCGTCCCCTGTTGCGGAGCGCGCCATGCACAACAATAAGAATACCCGTCGCCGTTTTATGCCTGCGGTCATCGCCAGCCTCTCGACCCTCGGCCTGACGCCTTGGGCCCAGGCTGAAATCATGCTGTACGACAAGGACCAGACCACCTTTTCCACCGACGGCTACATCAACGCCTTCTACGTCAACAGCGACGTGGACCGGGCAGGGGACCAATACGACCGGCGCCAGGCGCGGGTCAAGATGGGTTTCCTGCCAAACTATCTGGGCTTCAACATGAGCAAGCAGGTCGATGACCTCAAGCTCGGCGCTCGCACCTCGTTCTGGGTGACTATCAACGACAGCGAAACCAACGGCACCGACACTGCCATCGACGTGCGCCAGTTCTACGGCACCGTCGCCAACCCGGAGTGGGGCGAGGTGTTGATCGGCAAGGACTTCGGCCTGTTCGCCCGCTCCAACATCCTGCTCGACGAATTGCTCGCCGGCTACGGTCAGGTCAGCGACACCCTGGGACTGGTGGACGGCGGTGGCGTGTCGTTCGGCAACATTGGCAGCGGCTACCCCTATCCGTTCCCGACCTCGCAGATCACCTATCGCACCCCGGTCATGGACGGGCTGCGGGTGGCGGTGGGGATCATGGACCCGGTGGACACCAACGACAACAGCGCCACCGGCAAGGCCTACCAGGAAAACCCGCGCACCGAGAGCGAGATCACTTACCAGTTCGACCTCGGCGGCGCAAAGATCTACAGCTGGCTCAACGGCAGCTACCAGACCTCTGACAACACCGACTCCACCGTCGAATCGGTGACCTCCAAAGGTCTGGGTTATGGCGTGCAGGCGAAGATGGGCGGCCTGTCGCTCACCGGCTCCGGGTTCACGGCCAAGGGCATCAACCCGTTCTTCACCAACAACGCCGGCGAAGCGACGTTGCGCAACGTCGACAGCAAGGGCTATCTGCTGCAAGGCTCCTACAAGCTGGGCAAGAACCGCCTGGCGCTGTCCTACGGCAAGACCGATGACGATGGCAACGGCGTGGTGGGCAGCGGCGCCGACTACGAAACCCGCGGCATTGCGCTGTTCCATGACATCAACGACAACCTCAAGCTCGTGGCCGAGTACAACCAGTTCGAAATCAACGGCCACGACACCAGCGCCCAAAATGAAGACACCGACACGTTTGCAGTGGGGGCTGTGTTGACCTGGTAAGAAGTGAATCCCCTCGCCACAAAGGGATTCGGTGTTCGAGAGTTTGTGGTGGCCCCAGCCGTGCGCATCGCGGCCCGGGCCGCCACCGTTCTCATCCCATGGAAGCGCACACCCGCTACCCAAGTAGCATTCGTGGGCCCGGCGCGGCTTCGTACACTCAAGGCTCCTGTCACGGAGGCGAAGATGCAGCAGGCCCAGAGCGAAGGCGTGGTAAGCGCGATGTCCCAGGCAACGGATGTCGAGCAAGTGGCCCAGGAACTGGCGCGGCAGTTGCTGCATCCGTACCTGGGCTTCGTGCTGTTTTTCTGTTCCGCCGAATACGATCTGCCGGCCCTCGGCCAGGCATTGTCGCAGAGCTTCGGTGGGATTCGCCTGGTGGGTTGCACCAGTGCAGGGGAAATCACCGCCCAGGGTTATGGCCGTAACTGCGTGACGGCGGTGGGCTTCGATCACCGGCATTTTTCCATTGCTGCCGAGCTGATCGGTGAAATGGGCGACTTCAGCCTGATCGACGCCCAGCAGATGGTCGAGCGACTGGCGAGCGGCTGCCGCAGCAATGCTCTGGCCCCGATCAAGGGCCACAGTTTCGCACTGACCCTGCTCGACGGCCTCTCCAGCCGCGAAGAGATGGTGTTGGCGGCGCTGAGCGCTGCCCTGGGAGACATCCCGCATTTTGGTGGCTCGGCCGGGGACGACAATTATCTGACCCACACCCATGTGTACTTCGAGGGCCAGTTCCACAGCGGCGCGGCCGTGGTGGTGTTGATCAATACCTGGCTGGAATTCGAGGTCTTCACCACCCATCACATCCTGCCCCGGGAAGAAAAACTGGTGGTGACCGGTGCCGACAGCGCTTCGCGCCGGGTCTACGAACTCAACGCCGAACCCGCCGCGGAGGAATACGCCCGGCATATCGGCGTGCCAGTGAGCGCCCTCGACTACAGGGTGTTTGCCGCCCATCCGCTGGCGGTACGCATCAACGACCAGTATTACGTGCGGGCCGTCCAACAGGTGCACTCGGACATGAGCCTGAGTTTCTACTGCGCGGTGGAGAACGGCATCGTCCTCACGGCCATGACTCCGGGCCCCTTGCTGAACAACCTGGAAAACCTCTTTGACGGCTTACAGGCGCGGCTCGGCGATCTGTTGCTGACCATCGGCTGCGACTGCTTCCTCAGGCGCCTGGAGCTGGAAGGTCGTGGCGGCCTGGAGCAGATCGGCCAGTTCCTGCGCAAACAACGGGTGATGGGTTTCAACACCTACGGAGAACAGTTCAATGGCATGCACATCAACCAGACCTTTACCGGAGTTGCCATTGCCCGACATCGCGTCCCCGGTCATCGCTGATCTGCAGGCGCAGATTGCCGGACTGCAACACGAAAATCACAAGTTGCAGCGTATCAACGCCGCGCTGATCGAGCGGGTGGAATCCGGCGTGACCCGGGGCAGTGACCCGTATGCGGCGTTCCAGCATTCAGTGGTGCTGGCCGAGCAGGTGCGCGAGCGCACCGATGCGCTGAACCAGGCCATGGCCGAGCTCAAGGCCGGCAATCATCTGCTCGGTGAGGCGCGGTTGCGGGCGGAAACGGCCCATCGGCACCTGATCGATGCCATCGAGAGTATTTCCGATGCGTTCGTGCTGTTCGACGCACAACAGCGCATCGTCCTGTTCAACAGCCGCTTCAAGGCGTTCTGGGCCCACAGTCGGGTGCGTATCATGGCCGGGATGCGCCTGGGCGAGGTCAAGCGCCTGATGACCGCCAACGGCTTGTTCAGCGAAGAAAACCGCGGCCAGGACGATGAACATGTGCTGTACCGGCTGCAGAACGGCCGCTGGTTGCAGGTCAGCGAGCGGCCGACCCAGGAGGGTGGCCGGGTGATCCTGTTCACCGACATCACCGACGTGAAACTCAGTGAAACCGTGCGCCGCGAGCAGGCCATCGCGCAGAAATCCCACCTGTTGCAGCGTGCGGTGGACAACCTCTCCCAGGGCGTGGCGATGGTCAATGCCCAGGGCGTGCTGGAGTTGTGGAACCGGCGCTTCCTGGAACTCAGCGGCCTGGCCCCGGTGGCGGCACACCGGCCGTTCAACGAAGTGATTGCCGACAGCGAACTGCAACTGTTGACCCCGGCCAGCCGCGACAGCAATGGTCGATTGATTCATGAGCGCGAGCAGCGCCTCTCCGATGGCCGGGTCCTGGAAATCCGCACCCATCCGCTGCCCACCGGTGGCTACGTCAACACTTTCACCGACATTACCGAGCGCTACCAGCATGCCGAGGCGTTGAGCGAAAGCGAGCGCTGGATCCGCCTGATCACCGACCATGTGCCGGCGCTGATCGCCTACGTCAATGCCGACCTGGTCTATGAATTCACCAACAAGGTCTACGAACAGTGGTATTGCTGGCCCCGTGGCGTGATGCTCGGCCAGAGCCTGCGCGAAGCCCACAGCGAGCAGCATTACCAGCGCCTGGAAGCCTACGTGGCCCGGGCGCTCGCCGGGGAGAGCGTGACGTTCGAATTCGCCGAAACCAACATCAACAACCAGGAACGCTACATGTTGCGTTCCTACGTGCCGAACCGCCTGGCCAATGGCGAGGTGGTGGGGATTTTCGTGCTGATCCGCGACATCACCGAACGGCGCCGCACCGCCGAGGCGCTGCACCAGGCCTACCAGAACCTGGAACAGCGGGTCCAGGAGCGCACGGCTGAACTGACGACGCTCAACGAACAGTTGTTGCGCGAGATTGATGAGCGCAGCCGCGTGGAACTGCGCCTGCGTGAAGCCAAGCGCGAGGCCGAGCAGGCCAACCTGTCGAAGACCAAGTTCCTGGCGGCGGTCAGCCACGATCTGCTGCAACCGCTCAACGCCGCGCGACTGTTCACCAGCGCCTTGCTCGAACGGCGTGAGCCGGTGGCGAATGCGCATCTGGTGCGCAACGTCAGCAATTCCTTGCAGGACGTGGAGAACCTGCTGGGTACTCTGGTGGACATCTCCAAGCTCGATGCCGGGGTGATCAAGGCGGACATCGCGCCGTTCGCCCTCAGCGAACTGCTCGACAACCTCGCCGCCGAGTACGCCCAGGTTGCCCGCAGCGAGGGGTTGGCGCTGCGCTTCGTGCCGTGTTCGGTGCTGGTGCGTAGTGACATGCAATTACTCGCCCGGATTCTGCGCAACCTGCTGAGCAATGCCATTCGCTACACCCCCAGCGGCCGCGTGGTGCTGGGGTGCCGACGCCACGGTGAGCGGGTGTCGATCCAGGTCTGGGACTCCGGCATCGGTATTGCCGAGGAGCGCCTGGAAGAAATTTTCCAGGAGTTCAAGCGCGGCGATGTACAGCGTCCGGATCAGGACCGTGGGTTGGGCCTGGGCCTGGCGATTGTCGAGAAGATCGCCGGGATCCTCGGTCACCGGATTCATGTACGGTCGTGGCCGGGCAAGGGGTCGATGTTCGCCATCGACGTGCCGTTGAGCGCCTCCGCGCCCAAGCCGGTGCCGTGCGTGGACATGAGCGAGCCGATGCTCGAGCGCTTGCGCGGGGCGCGGATCTGGGTGCTGGATAACGACGCGGCGATCTGTGCAGGCATGCGCACGTTGCTGGAAGGCTGGGGCTGTCGGGTCATCACCGCGCTGTCGGAGCAGGACCTGGCGCGTCAGGTGGGCAGCGACCACGCCGAGGTGGACCTGTTGATCGCCGACTATCATCTGGACAACGACCAGAACGGCGTCGACGCCGTGGCCCGGATCAACGCCAGCCGCAGTTCAGCGATCCCGGCGATGCTGATCACCGCCAACTACAGCAACGAACTCAAGCAACAGATCCGCGAGCGTGGGCACACCCTGATGCACAAGCCGGTGCGGCCGATGAAGCTGAAGATTGCGATGAGTCATTTGCTGGCCCAATCCAACCGTCCCTGAGCCGAACACTTTTTGTGGCAAAGCAACTGTGGGAGCAAAGCTTGCTCGCGATGCAGGCGCTGGAGTGTCAGGAAGAACACTTGGCCTTCATCGCGGGCAAGCCTTGCTCCCACAAAGTTTCTCCCCGCAAGGGCGCAGAACATCAACGCCGCAGATACGCCCCGAAATCGATATCCCCCGCACTGAGAATCGCCTGCACCCGGTTGTGCACATTGAGTTTGCGCAGAATCGCCGAGACGTGGGCCTTGACCGTGGTTTCGGCGATGTCGAGGGTGTAGGCGATCTGTTTGTTCGATTCGCCCTTGGTCATGCGCTCGAGCACCAGCAGTTGCTTGCGGGTCAGGGCCTGGAGCAGTTCGGGCGGGAAGGCCGGGGTTTCGTTCAGGCGCCGGCCGACCGGGTTCTTCTGGGTACGGATGATGTCCGGTGGCAGGTACACGTTGCCGTTGAGGATCTGCTCGATGGCGTCGGTCATCTGCGAGCGCGGCGAGGATTTGGTGATGAACCCCACCGCGCCGTAGGTAATGGCCTGCAGGACAATCTGTTTGTCCTGTTCGGCGGAGACGATCACCACGGGAATGGTCGGGGCCTCGTTGCGCAGGTTGATCAGGCCATTGAGGCCGTGCATGCCGGGCATGTTCAGGTCCAGCAGGATCAGGTCCAGGTCGTCGTGCTCGGCGGTCAGGGCCAGGGCGCTGTCCAGGTCGGCGGTTTCCATGACCTCGCTGCCCGGAAAACCGTCGCTGATGACGTTATGGATGGCTTCGCGAAACAGTGGGTGATCGTCGGCTATCAGGATTTTATACATGGCCATTCACCTCGTTATTGTGTTGGGGCTGGAGCAGTTGCACGCACGTTCAAGATCAGGGAAAGGGTTCAGGCTGCGCCGCTTGCAGGGGCAGGTGGGCAGCCTCCCATGCATCGACGCCGTCGCGATACCAATACAAATGCTTATAGCCCATGGCTGCGGCGCGTTTTACCGCGTTCCAGCTCAGCCAGCAATCGGAGCGGCAATAAAAGACCAACGGTTGATCCGCACGCCCGGCGGTGGCCTGGCGCAGGTGGTGAGCGAAGTAATCCTGCCAGGTCGGGTCGAGCTCGCCGTCGCCGGTATTGGCCAGCCAGAGACTGCCGGGGAGATTGGTGTGGGGCTCGTTGTCGATGAAGCGTCCCTGGACCCAGGGCCGACGGTAGACGTCGATCAACACCGGGGTGGGGGTCTGTTCGAGCAATTGCTGCAACGCCGGGGTATCGACCGTCCGGGCGCCTTCCACTGCGTCGGGGGTGGGGCTGCGATACCGGTCGATGCGATAGCCCTGGGGGGAAAACAGCGCCGTGTCGGCCAGCGCGACATTCAACGACAGGGCCAGCAGGACGACCGTCAGTAAACGGAGCATAGGATTGGTCCTTATTGTTATGCGTCCATTACATGACAGGGTCGCGGTCTTGGGAATGCGACCATGGACAGGGAAAGCAGTACTAAAGTCGTAATTTCTGGCCTTTGCACAATGGTCTGTACACCCGCGAACCCTGTGGGAGCCGAGCTTGCTCGCGATGGCGGTGGATCAGCTTGCCGCGATGGTGACTGTGCCGCCGTCATCGCGAGCAAGCTCGGCTCCCACAGGGGGATGTTTTCCTTCAACGGGATCTGTATCGGTTTGGATCAACCGGCCTTGCGCAGCGCCGCATGCTGCGGGTTGAAGGTCCACACCGCCAGCAGGGCGAACACCAGGGTCAACCCCATGCACACCGTCATCGCCAGCAGGTTGAACTGTCCATACAAGGCATAGCGCACCAGTTCCACCCCATGGGTGAACGGGTTCACCGCACACAACCAGTACAGCCAGGGGCTGGCTTCGAGCATCTTCCACAGCGGATACAGCGCCGAGGACAGGAAGAACATCGGGAAGATCACGAAGTTCATCACCCCGGCGAAGTTCTCCAGTTGCCGGATCGCGTTGGACAACAGCAAGCCCAGGGCACTGAGCATCAGCGCCACCAGTAACAGCGCCGGCAGCGCCAGTAACAAACCCATGGCCGGCGGCTGGACGCCATACAGCCAGGCGATGGCGAGGAAGGCGTAGACCTGCAGCAACGAGATCAACGACGTCGCCAGCAATTTGCTCGCGAGCAGGAAAGCCCGGGGCAGGGGACTGGTCAGCAGCACCCGCATGCTGCCCATTTCCCGATCGTAGACCATCGAGAGCGAACCCTGCATGCCGTTGAACAGCAGGATCATGCAGGCCAGGCCAGGCACGATGTACACCTCGTAGGGAATGTAGGTGTCGTAGGGCGCAATGATCGCGATGCCCAGTGCCGCGCGAAAACCGGCGGCGAACACCAGCAGCCACAACAATGGGCGTACCAGGGCGCTCAGTAGCCGTGTGCGCTGCAATACGAAGCGCAGCCATTCGCGCATGACGATGCCGCTGAAACATTGCCAATACGCGTTCATGCCTGGGCTCCCGAGGTGGTCAAGCGGGTGAAGGCCGAACCCAAGGTACCGCCATGTTCCTGGCTCACGGCCTCGGCACGGCCGCTGGCGACCAGGCGGCCCTGGTGCACGATCAGCAGATCATCGCAAGGTTGTACTTCATCCAGCAGGTGGGTGGTCCAGAGCACGCTGATGCCCTGCTCGTCACACAGTTGGCGAATGTGCCGGCCCAGGGCCTGGCGGCTGGCCGGGTCTAGGCCGACGCTGGGTTCGTCCAGCAGCAACAGGCGAGGTTCGTGCAACAGCGCCCGGGCGATTTCCACCCGGCGACGATGCCCTCCGTTGAGCGCTCGGACCCGTTCATGGCGTCGCTCGGTCAACTGCTGCCGAGCCAGCTCGGCGTCGATTCGGGCCATCCCTTCGCGCCGCGACAAACCGTGCAAGGCGAGGTGATAGCGCAGGTTCTGTTCGACACTCAAGTCCAGGTCCAGGGTGCTCTGCTGGAACACCACGCCCAACTGTTGCAGGGCCGGCCGTGGCGAATGCTGCAAGGAATGGCCGCCGACACGGATCTCGCCATGCTGCACATCGTAGAGGCGCGTGAGCAGGGCGATCAGCGTCGATTTGCCGGCGCCGTTGGGGCCCAGCAGTGCGGCGAAGCGCCCGGCGGCGAGGCTGAAACTCATCTGCTTGAGGGCTTCGCGAGGCCCGTAGGCAAAGCTCAGATCGCTGACCTCCAGGGCGTTCATGGCGTCACCACCACACCCCAGGGGTAGCGCCCGACTTTTACTGACTTGAGCACCTTGCGGCTCTGCACATCGATCACCGAGACATCGCCGCTGACGCCATTGGTGGCCAGCAACTGTTGCTGGTCCGGGGTAAATGCCAGTTGCCAGACCCGGCGGCCCACCAGCAGGTAATCCAGGACTTCGAAGGTCTTCGCGTCGATCACCGCCACATGGTTGGCCGGGCCCAGGGCGACGAAGGCCAACTGGCCGTCGGCGCTGAGCTTGATGCCCACCGGCTGGACCTTGTCCGGGTGAACGCCCTTGATCTGGAAGGTCAGAGTCTTGAGTACCTTGCGCGTGGCGACATCGAGAATCGTCACGGTGCCGCCGATCTCCGCCGAGGCCCAGAGCTGGCTGCCGTCGCGATTGAACTCGACGAAGCGTGGTCGCTGATCCACCAGGGTGCTGTCGGCCAGGGTCTGGGTGCTGGTGTCGATCCAGTGCAGCATGTTGGTGGTTTCACTGGTATTGACCGTCCACTTGCCGTCGGGGCTGACGGCCATGCCCTCGGGCTCGACACCGACGCCGATCTGGCCCAGCACCTCGGAGGTCTGGGTATCGATGACGGTCACCAGGGCATCGTCTTCGTTGGAGACGTAGAGCCAGCGGTCGTTGGGGTGCAGGGCAAACTGCTCCGGGTCCTTGCCGGATGGTAGTTCCTTGATGATCTTGCGGGTGGCGACGTCCATCACCTGGACCCGGTCCGAATCGCTGGCGCAGATGTACAGCAGGCGATTGTCGTGGGACAGCAGCAAACCCCGCGGACGCTGGCCCACCGGCAGGGTTTCCACCACTTCCAGGCTCTGCATGTCGATCAGGCTCAGGCTGTTGTCTTTCTCGTTCGAGACCCAGGCGGTGCTGGCGGTGGCAGGGCCGGTGGCGAGCAGCACCGCGCCGAGGGCGAGCACCTGACGGAGCAGGGTGGGTTGGAACAGCGGGCGGCGCATGGCGGTTTTCCTTATTGTTGTTGTCGATCAGGGGTAGCGACAGCTCACTTCGGGCCGGTCGTAGCCCAGGCTGTCCATTTCATTGGTGGGGTGCAGGAAGCCGTCTTGTGGCGAGGTGCTGACCAGGGCCCGCGGCTGGACCAGGGGAATCGGTTGGCGCAGTTGTCCGTTCCAGGGGCGATAGCTGAGCTTGCGTCCCTTGAAACCGTCCAGGGGCAACTGATCACTCAAGGCCAACTGGCGAATGGCGAACGGGTCGGCCTGGCGCAGCTTGCTCACTGCGCTGGCGACGCTGCGCACG
The DNA here is from genome assembly GCF_057809755.1 of Pseudomonas sp. FG13. Classification (NCBI taxonomy): domain Bacteria; kingdom Pseudomonadati; phylum Pseudomonadota; class Gammaproteobacteria; order Pseudomonadales; family Pseudomonadaceae; genus Pseudomonas; species Pseudomonas sp. FG13. The sequence goes on along the minus strand of NZ_JBMDKO010000012.1, from coordinate 13,083 downwards.
GCGATCCAGGCGGCGAAGTCGCGGTCGTTCATCCAGCGCCCGGCCAGGGCTTCGAAGCGCTTTTGCAATTGCGCGGCGCCGTAGGTTTCCACGGTCTTGTGCCAGCCGGTGGGCGTCAGACCCTGGGTGCCGGCCACCGGACGCGGGTACCAGGTCTGGTAGGGCAGGTACTCGCCGAAGTCGCCACGCTCATCGGCCACCAGCACTACGTCGTATTCGGCGGTCTGGGTGAACAGCGGCATGTCGGCCTGTGCGCTGCGGCGCTGGTCGTTATCGAACTGCCAGGCTTTCTCGGCGACGGTCTTCATGCCGAAGCGTTTCATGGCCCGGCGCAGGGCGCTGGCATAGGCCTGGTCTTCGGGTGTCTGCCCGACGATCAACAATGCCTTCTGCCATTTGCGCACGACGCTGAATTGCACCAGGGCATCGGCGAGCATGGCCCGGTCGGGCAGGCTGTGCAGCACGTTGCCCAGGCAGTCGGTGGTGCGCAGGCTGTCATCAGCGCTGCCGGCATTGAACAGTAGGCTGTCGGGCAGGGCGGCGCTGAGCTGACGCAGGCTGGCGGCCGGGGCGTTGACCACGAACAGCCGCAGGCCCTGGTCGTGCTGGGTACGAGCGGCCTGGAGCAAGGCTTCGGGACTGTCGACGCTGGCGCTTTCCAGGCGGTATTCCTGCTTGAGAAAACGGCCGGTGCTGTTGCTGTCGATGATCGCCAGCTCGGCGCCGCGCAGCCCGGCATCGGCAGGTTCGGCAATGACGTTGGACAGCAGCGGGCCTGGGTCGGGGCGATAGCCCAAGTAGCCAATGCGCACCTGCAACGGCATCGCGTCCTCGGCCTGGGCGGTGGTGGCTGCCATCAGGGCGATCAAGGTGAAACTGACGAGCCGGCGCATGACACCTCCATTGCAGGTAGCGCCAGCATAGGAAGCCCTTGATCGGGGGGAAATATGCAGAAAGTACCGCCGGGGCAGTACCAAGGTAGTAACTCGTCGTCAATGTTGGCGTTTTAGGATGCGGACAACCGTCATTCATCAGGGAGCGGACAGACCGTGCGGACTTTCAAGGCGTTGCTTCTGCCGCTGTTGCTCATCCTGAGCTTGATTGGGGTCGACCGCTTGCCCGGCAGTCACCGCCGCCCCCCTGTGGGGGCGAGCCTGCTCGCGATAGCGGTGGTCCCGCCGACAGAGAGGGTGGATGTGCCGCCCTCATCGCGAGCAGGCTCGCTCCCACAAGTGACATGTGTCGATTCAGTGATGGGGTGTTGAGCATGTCGGCCCTGTGGCGGATCAATCTGTGGGTGGTGGCCTTCTTCGGCCTGGTCACGCTGGCCTGTGGGGGCCTGTTGCTGCATCAAGCCATGACCGACGTAAAGCGCGAGCTGCAATCGGCCGGTTCCGTGGTGCAATACCTGCGCGAAACCGCCGAGCGCGACCCGGCCAGCCTCCAGATGCGTCTGACCGGGAGCCTGCGCCATGTGCGGGTGCGCTGGCTGGCGGCGGGGGAAAGCCTGCCGGCGGGCGTCGACAGCGGGCTGAAGGCCTGGCTCGGCCGGCAAGTGCTGGTCGATGGCCCGGCGCCTCAGGTGGTGGATCTGCGCGACGGTCGTCGGGCCTGGATCGCCGTCGATCCACGGGATGAAATCGAAGAAATCCTTGATTCGCTGGTGCAACTGCTGGGCGTCTGCACCATGGCCTTGTCGCTCAGCCTGCTGGTGATCCGCTGGGCGGTGCGTCGGGGCATGCGGTTGCTGGATGACTTGCTCGACGCGCTGCGCCAGGTATCGGCCGGCGATCTGCGGGTGCGCCTGCCCGCCGAAGGCATCCCGGAGGCGCGGCAACTGGCGGGACACTTCAACCGGATGACTGCCGCCCTGGCCCAATCCCAGGCCGATAACACCCGGCTCACCCAGGCACTGCTGGCTGTGCAGGAACAGGAACGTACCCATTTGGCCCAAGCCCTGCACGACGATCTGGGCCAATACGTGGCTGGCATCCGCGCCCGTGCCTGCCTGCTGCGCCTGGTCACCGACCAGCCGTTGGTGTTGGAGCAGACGGTCAGCCAGCTCGAAGAGCACTGCGAGCACTTGCAACAGGGTTTTCGGGCGCTGGTGCACGACCTGTACCCGGTGGTGTTGCAGCACTTGCCGCTGGACGAAGCCATCGGATTGTTGGCGCGGCAGTGTCAGGACACCCATGGCATTGCCTGCGAGCTGCGGATCGACGCCGCGTTGCCGTTGTTGTCCGGGCCAGACAAGACCCAGCTGTATCGCCTGGTCCAGGAGGCGCTGACCAACGTTGCCCGTCATGCCAGCGCCACCCGGGTACGGATTCGTCTGCGTCAGCGCGGCGGACGTCTGCGGCTGCTGGTGCGCGATAACGGCCAGGGGGCGACGCAGCCGCCCCGACCGGGTGTCGGCCTGCATTCGATGTCCGAACGGGCTCGCAGCCTGGGCGGCGAGCTGCGTGTCATCTGCCGCCCCGGTGCCGGCTGGGCGCTGGCTTTGAATATCCCCCTGGAGGCGCGATGAATATTTTATTGGTGGATGACCATGCGGTGGTTCGGCAGGGGTTCGCCAGCCTTCTGCGGGCCCTGATGCCAGACTTGCAGGTCCGCGAGGCGGCCACGGGTGAAGAGGCGCTGTGCCAGGTGCAGGAGCAGGTGCCGCACTTGGTGATTATGGATTTCGGCCTGCCCGGCATCAGTGGCCTGGAAACCACGCGGCGCCTGCGCCAACGCCTGCCACAACTGCGCGTGCTGTTCTTCAGCATGCACGATGAGTTACCGCTGGTACGCCAGGCGCTGGACGCCGGCGCCGCGGGTTACCTGACCAAGAATTCGGCGCCCCAGGTGCTGGTGGAGGCGGTGCGACGGGTATTGGCCGGCCATGCCTATATCGAACAATCCCTGGCGACCCAACTGGCCTGTGCCAGCTCCCGGCACGACGCCGACCCGCGCCTGCAATGCATGACCCAACGCGAGCTGGAAATTTTCGTCATGCTCGCCAAGGGCACGCCCGCACGCACGATCGCCGAGCAGCTGTGCATCAGCGCCAAGACCGTGTCCAATCACCTGACGCTGCTCAAGAGCAAGCTGCAGGTCAGTTCCCATGCCGAGCTGGTGCATTTGGGGATCGACATGGGCGTGGTGCGGGTGGCGGGGTGATCGTGGGCACTGTGAGTTACTCGGCCCAAGACGTTGGACACCCGGTACAACCCTCCATATTCGCCCCCTGGAAATTCCCGTAGTGCTGACGTGATCCGCTCAGGTTGGCCTGTTCCAGGTTGCTTTCCCCCAGCTTGGCTTCCTGCAGGTTGGCGTCGCGCAGGTCGGCGCCCTTGAGGTCAGCCTTGCTCAGCCAGGCCATTTCCAGGTCGGCGGCTTGCAGGTTGGCGCCGTGCAGGCGCGCGCCGGACAGCCGGGAAAATTGCAGGTACGCGGCACTCAGGTCGGCGCCTTGGAATTGTGCGCCTTGGGCGAACAGCCCCCAGCCCTGGATCGCCTTGAGCGTGGCATCGGTGAAGTCCGCCAGGCGCAGGTTGCTTTGTTGCAGGCTGGCGCGGGTCAGGTTGGCCCCCTGCAAGCGAGCCCGTTCGAGGTTGGCCAGGTCCAGCCGGGCATGGCGCAAATCGGCACCCCGCAGGTCCGCGCCACTGAGGTTCATCTTGCGCAAGTCCTGATTAGCCAGTTGAGCACCGCGTAAATCGGCACCGGGGCATTGGCTGGATTCGGCGATGACGCAGCCGTTGAGGGTCAGGAGAGCTTCGGTGTCGTCGGCGTGGGCGTTGAGGGCGAGCAGCAATGCAAGGGGTAAGTAATTCATGGCAGTAGGCTCGGTAAGCTCTGTGGGAGCGAGCCTGCTCGCGAAGCGGTGGATCAGCCTGCATGGATGTCGACTGACACACCGCTTCGCGAGCAGGCTCGCTCCCACAGGGGGATGGGATTGATTTTTGAGGGGGGCGCGCTACTTCCGCGCCGTGGCCTTGTCCCAGCCTGGAATCTTGAACACCCAGAATGAGCCACCCTGTGCCACGGGCTTGGTCAGCTCCGCCATGTCACCACCCCACAACGGCACTGCACCGCCATAACCGACGGTCACGCCGATGTACTGTTCGCCGTCCTGTTCCCAGGTGATGGGCGGGGAGACGATGCCGCTGCCGGTCTGGAATTTCCACAGTTCTTTGCCGGTCCTGGCATCGAACGCCTTGAAGAAGCCGTCACCGGTGCCGGTGAACACCAGGTTGCCCTGGGTCGCCAGTACGCCGGCCCACAACGGCAACGGCTCCTTGTGCTCCCAGACCACCTTGCCCGTGGTGGGGTTCATCGCCCGCAGGCTGCCGACGTGATCGTCGTACATGCGCTTGATGCGAAACCCCATGCCGAGGTAGGCCGAACCTTTCTTGTAATTCACCTCCTCGGTCCAGTATTCCTCTTTCCATTGGTTGCCCGGGACGTAGAACAGCCCGGTGTCCTGGCTGTACGCCATGGGGTTCCAGTTCTTGCCGCCCAGGAACGGCGGCGAGACTTCCACCGGCTTGCCCCGGGTTTCGCCGGGCAATGGCTTGGCCGGACGCTGGCCGGGGTTCTCCACGGGGCGACCGGTCTTGAGATCGATGTGGCTGGCCCAGGTGATGTTGTCGACGAAGGGGAACGCGTTCTGCAGCTTGCCGTTGTTGCGGTCCACGACGTAGAAAAAACCGTTGCGGTCGGCATGGGCGGTGGCCTTGATGACCTTGCCGTCCTTGTCCTTGTAGTCGAACAGCACCAGCTCGTTGTTGCCGGAGAAATCCCAGGCATCGTTGGGCGTGTGCTGGTAGAACCACTTCACTTCGCCCGTGCTCGGGTCGACGCCCACCTGGCCGGAGGTGTAGAGGCTGTCATAGTCGTGGGGGTTGCCATCCTTGGCAGTCCGGGCCCAGGTGTTCCACGGGCCGGGGTTGCCCGCGCCGACGATGATGGTGTTGGTCTCGGGGTCGAAACTGGCGCTCTGCCAGGGCGCGCCGCCGCCGTGGCTCCAGGCTTGGACCTTGCCCGTTTCGGTGGTCTTGTCGTCGGGCCAGGAGGGCGCCTTCACATCGCCGGTGGGGGTGCTGTCCTTGCCGTTGAGGCGGCCCATGTGGCCCTCGACGAAGGGGCGCATCCAGACTTCCTCGCCCGTGTCGGGATCGCGGGCGAACAACTGCCCGACGACGCCGAATTCATCGCCGGAACTGCCATGGATCAGCAGCACTTTGCCGCTGGTCTTGTCCTTGATCAGCACCGGGGCGCCGGTCATGGTGTAGCCGCCGGCGTGATCGCCGAACTTCTTGTTCCATACGACCTTGCCGGTGTTTTTGTCGAGGGCGACCACGCGTGCATCCAGGGTGCCGAAGTAGATCTTGTCGCCATAGATGGCCGCGCCGCGATTGACCACGTCGCAGCACGGGCGAATGTTGTCCGGCAGCCGGTGGTTATAGGTCCACAGGCGCTTGCCGGTCTTGGCATCGAGGGCGAATACCCGTGAATACGAACCGGTGACGTAGACCACGCCGTCGCTGACGATGGCCTGGGATTCCTGGCCGCGCTGTTTCTCGTCGCCGAATGAGTAGGACCAGGCCGGGGTCAGCTTGAACACGTTCTTGTCGTTGACCTGGGCCAGCGGGCTCCAGCGCTGGGCGTTGGTGCCCATGCCGTATTGCAGCACGTCCTTGGTGGTCAGGTGATCGTTGGCAATGTCTTCCCAACTGACTCCCGGCGTTGCGGCGCTGGCCAAGGGGCTCAGCGACAGACTGCCGGCCAGCAGCAAGGCGACCGTCAGGGAGGAGAGGGCGGGTAGCGTTTTTATTCTCATGGTGGCAGTTCCCAGTGAAAGGTTTAGGCATGACTAGGTTGGGTCGCGCCGGGGGCCTGCTGATACGGAAAAAGTCCCGCCTTTGCCGGGAAGACTTCCCGAGCCGCCTGTCTTTGCGACTTGCGTCGGACGGCCTGCTACCAAGGAACTAGGACCCGGCCACCAAAGCAGCATTCGGCTGGAGCGGCTCGATTCCTAAGATGACGGCACGGCCTCTGTAGAGAGGTCAGCGTGCAATCCAGAGGGCATAACAATGACAACAAAACGCAACGCCATCATCGCTACCGCTTTGCTGATGGGGCTGGCCGGCGCAGGCTCCGTATGGGCCCATGGCAACGTAGTGCCCCAGGCAGTGGAGACCAAGGGCCTGACCCCGATCAAGGATACTGGCGTCGCGTTGGACGGCGACGGCTGGGCTTCCGTGAACCCCTACCGCACCTCGCCCGAGCATGACCGGGCGTTGGAGATCGGCTCGTCGGCGTACAACCAGAACTGTGCGGCCTGCCACGGCCTGGAAGCCAAGTCCGGCGGGATCGCGCCCGACCTGCGCATGCTGGACGCCGCCGAAGCCGGTGACGAATGGTTCGTCGAACGGGTGCGCCATGGCGCGGTGCGCGACGGTCGGGTCTACATGCCGAAAATGGCCGATTACCTGAGCCAGGAAGCGCTCTGGGCGGTGCGCACCTACCTTGACAGCGTGCACGTCGAGGAGTGATCGCCATGCGCCTGTTCGCGTGGATAATCTGCAGCGTGCTGCTGTGTAGCCAGGCCGTGCAGGCGCAAGTGCGCAGCTACGACCAGATGATTGCCGCCGGTGAGTTGAAGGTGGCGGTCTACAAGGACTTCGCACCGTACAGCTTCGAAGCCGACGGCCAACCCAGGGGCGTCGATGTGGAACTGGCCCAGGCCCTGGCAAAGGCGCTGGGTGTGCGGCTGAAGCTGATCTGGGCGCCCCCCGGCGAGAAGCTTGACGACGACCTGCGCGATTACATCTGGCGCAGCAGTCCGCTGCACGGCCGTCAACTGGCCGACATGATGATGCGCGTGCCCTACGATCACGACTACGTGCAAAGACGCAACGACATCGGTGAGCTGGAAAATGCCCAGGTGGTGATGTTCGGGCCTTACCAGCAGGAGTGTTGGCAAGTGGCTTATGACCGCCGTCGATTGGATTCGGTGGGCAGCGTCGCGGTGTTCCAGCAGCATCCCATCGGGGTCGAAGTCGACAGCGTGCCGTCGTTCTACCTGACGTCGGTGTTCAACGGCATGCTCAGTGCCAGGACCCATCACTACCCCAGCGTCGGCCAGGCGTTCAAGGCCATGCAGGCGGGTGAGGTCGACGCTGTCATGGCCATGCGCGGCGAGGTCGACTGGCAGGTCCACGAGGCCGCCGATGCGCAACTGGCCTTGGCGGAAAACGCCTACCCGAACATGGGCAAGCAGCGCTGGGAAATCGGCATGGCGGTGCATGAAAGCAACCGGCAACTGGCCTATGCAGTGGAGGAAGCGCTGGAAGGCCTCATCCGCGACGGCAGCCTCAAGGCCGTCTATGCCCATTACGGCCTGCGTTACGACGTGCCGGAGATGTATCAATAGGAGCGCAGGGATGAAATGGCTCGCGTGTTGCCTGCTGGGATTCGGCTTGCCAATGATGACGCTGGCAGCGGTCGAGCCGGGAAAGGACCCGGTTCCGTCGGTGATGTGGGCGTTCTATCACAAGCAACTGCTGGGCGACGCACCGTTCGTGTTCGACGAGCGGGTCCGGCTGTTGGCGCCTCCCTTTGCCGAAGATGCCCGCCAGGTGCCGCTGGAAATCGATGCCCGCGCTTTTACCGGTGATGTGGTCCGGATACTGGCCTGGGCAGAACTCAATCCGTTGCCCAGGATCGTCGATTTCCAGCCGGGGGAGCGAGTCCTGCCCTGGTTGTCGATCCGCATCCGCATCGAGCAAGCCACCCCATTGCGCGCCGCCGTACAGACCCGCGACGGCCTGTGGCACGTTGGTTCGACCCTGATCGACGCGGCCGGCGGTGGCTGTACCGCGCCCAGTGTGGTGCGCACCCAGCCGGGGTGGGAGGAACACCTGGGCGAAGTGCTCGGTGCCCGTTATCCCCGGGGCGACACCAGTCGCCTGCGCGTGCAAGTGGCCCATCCGATGGACAACGGCCTGGTCAGCGGCATTCCTGAATTCTTCCTCAACCAGGCTCAATTGCTCGACGCCGACAACCGGGTGCTGGCGCGCCTGGAGCTGTTCCCGGCAGTCAGCGAAAACCCCAACCTGGGTTTCGACGTACAAGGCCCCGGGCAGACCCGCTTGATGTTGCGCGACAACAGCGGCAATCAATTCGGGGCGGCGATCCCCTGACCCCAAGGAGCGCGCCATGCGCTGGATGTTATTGCTCTGCTTGTGCCTGCCGGTGTGGGCCAGCGCGGCGGACTATTCGCTCAAGCCCCGGCAGATCGCCGAGGACACGTGGCTGCTGGAAGGCAGCACCGAGAATTTCGCCAAGGACAACGGTGGCAACATCGTCAACACCGGTTTCATCGTCACCGACGCCGGTGTGGTGGTGATCGACACCGGGCCGTCGAAGCGCTACGGGGAAGCCTTGCGCCAAGCCATCGCGGCGACCACGGACAAACCGGTGGTCCAGGTGCTGCTGACCCATCATCATCCGGATCATGTGTTGGGCAACCAGGCCTTCAGCGACGTACCTATCGGCGCGCTGGCAGGCACCACGGACCTGCTCCGCCAGCAAGGCGACGCCATGGCGGAAAACATGTACCGGTTGGTGGGCGACTGGATGCGTGGCACCGAGGTGGTGCTGCCGACCCAGGTGTTGGCTCCCGGTACGCTGAAGGTGGGCAATCATTCGCTGCGGCTACTGCAACTGGCTGGGCACACCGGGGCTGACCTGGCGATCCTGGACGAAACCACCGGCGTGCTGTTCGCCGGCGACCTGGTGTTCTACGAGCGGGCCCTGACCACGCCAAACAGCCCGGGACTGGAGGTGTGGCTCAAGGACCTGGACACCTTGCAGGCCTTGCCCTGGACGCTGATCGTTCCCGGCCATGGGCCGGTGGCGAGCGATGCCGGGCCCTTTGCGCAGATGCGCGACTACCTGGGCTGGCTCGATCAATTGATGCGCGACGGCGCCACCCGGGGCGACGACATGGCCGAGATGATCCGCAGCCCCATTCCCGAGCGCTTTGCCGGGATCAGTCTGAGCCGCTATGAGCTGATTCGCAGTGTCAGTCATCTTTATCCGCGGTATGAGCGGGTGGGGATGAAGCGGGTGGATGCCAAATAGCAGGGCAGATGAAACCTGTGGCGAGGGGATTCATCCCCGCTGGGCTGCGAAGCGGCCCCCTTTTCAGGCATTCCGATTTTGTGGCGACTGGACTATTTTTGGGGCTGCTGCGCAGCCCAGCGGGGATGAATCCCCTCGCCACAAGGGATTGTGTGTGTCTCTTACATGTACCAAGGAACTAGAAAACTCAACACAGCGTGCAATTGTTGGCAGCGGCCCCGAGCCCAAGAATCTGTGGCAGACCGGGAAAATTTCCCGGGTATAACAATAACCGCAGAGGTAGCCGTCATGACTCATCCCGCACGTCGCCAACCCTTCGCCGTGAGCCTGCTGCTCAGTGCCATGCTGCTGTCGGGTTCGGCCCTGGCCGCCGTGACCGATCAGGAAATTCTCCAGGACCCGAAGAACCCGCAACAGATCGTCACCAATGGCCTGGGCGTCCAGGGCCAGCGCTACAGCCCACTCGATACCCTCAACGTCAACAACGTCAAGGACCTGCGGCCAGTCTGGGCGTTCTCCTTCGGCGGTGAAAAACAGCGCGGCCAGCAGGCCCAGCCGATGATCAAGGATGGGGTGATGTACCTCACCGGATCCTATTCGCGGGTGTTCGCGGTGGACGCCCGTACCGGCAAGAAGCTCTGGCAGTACGATGCGCGCCTGCCCGATGACATCCGTCCCTGCTGCGACGTGATCAACCGTGGCGTGGCGTTGTATGGCGACCTGGTGTTCTTCGGCACCCTCGATGCCAAGCTGGTCGCCTTGAACAAGGACACCGGCAAGGTGGTGTGGAGCAAGAAAGTCGCCGACCACAAGGAAGGCTACTCCATCAGCGCTGCCCCTATCGTCGTCAACGGCAAGCTGATCACTGGCGTGGCGGGCGGCGAGTTTGGCGTGGTGGGCCAGATCAGTGCCTTCGACCCGAAAAACGGTGAGCTGCTGTGGACTCGGCCGACCGTGGAAGGGCACATGGGCTACGTCTACAAGGACGGCAAGGCGGTCGAGAATGGCATTTCCGGCGGCGAGGCCGGTAAGACCTGGCCGGGAGACCTCTGGAAAACCGGCGGCGCTGCGCCCTGGCTCGGCGGCTACTACGATCCTGAAACCAACCTGCTGCTGTTCGGCACCGGCAACCCGGCCCCATGGAACTCCCACCTGCGTCCTGGCGACAACCTCTATTCCTCGTCGCGCCTGGCCCTGAATCCGGACGACGGCAGCATCAAGTGGCACTTCCAGAGCACGCCCCACGACGGTTGGGACTATGACGGCGTCAACGAGCTGATCTCCTTCAACTACAAGGAAGGCGGCAAGGACATCAAGGCTGCCGCCACCGCAGACCGTAACGGCTTCTTCTATGTGCTTGATCGCACCAACGGCAAGTTCATCCGTGGCTTCCCGTTCGTCGACAAGATCACCTGGGCCAGTGGCCTGGACAAGGACGGTCGGCCGATCTACAACGAGGCCAGCCGTCCGGGCGCGCCGGGCACTGAAGCCAAGGGCAGTTCGGTGTTCGTCGCCCCGGCGTTCCTCGGTGCGAAAAACTGGATGCCCATGGCCTACAACCAGGACACCGGGCTGTTCTACGTACCGTCCAACGAGTGGGGCATGGACATCTGGAACGAAGGCATCGCCTACAAGAAAGGCGCGGCGTTCCTCGGGGCCGGGTTCACCATCAAGCCGCTGAACGAGGACTACATCGGCGTGCTGCGGGCCATCGATCCGAAGACCGGCAAGGAAGTCTGGCGCCACAAGAACTACGCGCCGCTGTGGGGCGGGGTGCTGACCACCAAGGGCAACCTGGTATTCACCGGTACGCCTGAAGGCTTCCTCCAGGCCTTCAACGCCAAGACCGGGGAAAAGGTCTGGGAATTCCAGACCGGTTCCGGCGTGCTCGGCTCGCCGATTACCTGGGAAATGGATGGCGAGCAGTACGTCTCCGTGGTGTCCGGCTGGGGCGGCGCGGTGCCGCTGTGGGGCGGCGAAGTGGCCAAGCGGGTGAAGGACTTCAACCAGGGTGGGATGCTCTGGACCTTCAAGTTGCCGAAGGATCTGGTGGCCAAGCGTTGAGCTGAAGCAGAGCAGGGCGCTGTCCTTGTGATGAGACAGCAACCTGTGGGAGCGAGGCTTGCCCGCGATGGAGGCGCCTCGGTTTCAAGATGAACCGCGTCAACTTCATCGCGGGCAAGCCTTGCTCCCACAGAACAACAGCGCCGATTCCAGTTTTCTGCATTCCAACCCACAAACCTACGACCAAATAACGAGAGCCCCTCCTGCCAACGACGCATTCGTCTGGCCGGCGGGGCTCTCTACCATCGGCCTATCGCCTGTCCCGTGACAGGCATCGACCAGGCAGAGGCCCATCATGATCTACGCACAACCCGGAACCCCAGGCGCCGTCGTTTCCTTCAAGCCGCGCTATGGCAACTTCATCGGTGGCGAATTCGTCGCGCCGGTGCATGGCGAATACTTCACCAACACTTCACCGGTCAACGGCCAGGTGATCGCTGAATTCCCGCGCTCCAGCGCCGCCGACATCGACAAGGCCCTGGATGCGGCCCATGCTGCTGCCGATGCCTGGGGCAAGACGTCGGTGCAGGACCGCTCCCTGGTGCTGCTGAAGATCGCCGACCGTATCGAGCAGAACCTGGAAATCCTCGCCGTCAGCGAAACCTGGGACAACGGCAAGGCCGTGCGCGAAACCCTCAATGCCGACGTACCGCTGGCGGCCGATCATTTCCGTTATTTCGCCGGTTGCATCCGTGCCCAGGAAGGCGGCGCGGCCGAGATCAACGAATTGACCACGGCCTACCATTTCCATGAACCGCTGGGCGTGGTCGGGCAGATCATCCCGTGGAACTTCCCGCTGCTGATGGCCGCCTGGAAACTCGCTCCGGCCCTGGCCGCCGGCAACTGCATCGTGCTCAAGCCGGCGGAACAGACGCCGCTGTCGATCATGGTCTTTGCCGAACTGATCGCCGACCTGCTGCCGGCCGGTGTATTGAACATCGTCCATGGCTTCGGTCGCGAAGCCGGCGAAGCCCTGGCGACCAGCAAGCGTATCGCCAAGATCGCCTTTACCGGCTCCACCCCGGTGGGTTCGCACATCATGAAGTGCGCCGCCGAGAACATTATCCCGTCCACCGTGGAGCTGGGCGGCAAGTCGCCGAACATCTTCTTCGAAGACATCATGCAGGCCGAGCCGGCGTTCATCGAGAAGGCGGCCGAAGGCCTGGTGCTGGCGTTCTTCAACCAGGGCGAAGTCTGCACCTGCCCGTCCCGCGCCCTGGTGCAGGAATCGATCTACGCGCCGTTCATGGCCGAAGTGATGAAGAAAATCGCCAAGATCAAGCGTGGCAATCCGCTGGATACCGACACCATGGTCGGCGCCCAGGCGTCCGAGCAGCAATACGACAAGATCCTTTCGTACCTGGACATCGCCCGCGAGGAGGGTGCCGAACTGCTGACCGGTGGCGCGGCCGAGCGTCTGGACGGTGACTTGTCGAGCGGTTATTACATCCAGCCGACCCTGCTCAAGGGCCACAACAAGATGCGCGTGTTCCAGGAAGAAATCTTCGGCCCGGTGGTGGGTGTAACCACCTTCAAGGACGAAGCCGAAGCCCTGGCGATCGCCAACGACAGCGAGTTCGGCCTCGGCGCCGGCCTGTGGACCCGCGACATCAACCGCGCCTACCGCATGGGCCGGGCGATCAAGGCCGGGCGCGTGTGGACCAACTGCTACCACCTGTACCCGGCCCACGCGGCGTTCGGTGGCTACAAGAAGTCTGGCGTGGGGCGTGAAACCCACAAGATGATGCTCGACCACTACCAGCAGACCAAGAACCTGCTGGTGAGCTATGACATCAATCCGTTGGGCTTTTTCTAACTTTCGGAAACAGCGCTGAACCCTGTGGGAGCGAGCCTGCTCGCGATGAGGCCGGATCAGTCGACGAT